>NZ_JBHUAL010000365.1:0-3542 GCF_042789775.1 Kitasatospora sp. NPDC056800
CGCCCGGTGCGTCCGAGGCCTCGGACGCACCGGAGGTGTCCGTGCCGGTCGGATAGGCGGTGGAGTCGGCGCTCCCGGGGACGGAGCCCTGGAGTTCGGCGAGGTCCGCGCTGACGGAGGCGAGCAGTTCCTGCATCTGCTCCAGCAGGCTCTTGGGGGTGGCGGGTCCGGCCGAGGTGCCGTCGGCCGAGCCCGTCGGGCTGCTCGGGAACTGCGGCGTGGCAGATGGTTCGGACATTGCGGGACCTCTTCGGATCGGTGGTGCGGTGTAGGGCGGCCGACGGTGGCTCGGACCGCACGGCGGGAGGCGGCAGTGCCCGCTACCGGGGCACCCACCCCCGCCGTAGCACCCAACGAACCGGTCCGGATGCCGTCACCCGGACACCACCCGATGCGGTCCAACTCCGCTGTGCGGTAAGCCTCCCGGGTGAGCCGGGGTTGCCGTCGCGGCGCCGCCTCGGCTAGGCGCGGCGCGGCCCGGGGAGCCTGAGCGGCGCGGACGGTGCGGGTGGACCGGGCGGCGCGGAGCGGGGGCGTGAGCGGCGGTGCGGAGCGCGGAACGGTCGAGCGCGCCCGGAAAGGAGCCGGGGATGATTCGGAGACGAGCAGGAGACGAACCGGAGACGGGCCGGGGGAGAACCCACCCCTTGCCACTCTCAACGTATAGCGCATGGGGGGTCTTGCGGCAAGGCCCCCGTGGTGGCGCACAATCGCAGGCCTCAGATCGGAGCTGATGCCATGAACAGCCGCACCACCAGCGCGTTCGACCTTCCCGCCCGCCTCGTCGCCAAGGCCGACCCGGCGCTGATCGGTGAGGACGAGCGGCACTTCGCGGCCGTCGCGGAGAGCCTGGAGCAGTCGATCGCGGAGCTGTCCGACCGCCTCGACGCGCTGCGCCGCGCGCCGGGCGGCCTCGGCCGGGAGGCGATGGACCGGGACATCGAGGTGCACAAGCTGACCGGTCGGCTGCGCGCCCTGCGCCGCTTCGGCCTGGACCTGTGCCTCGGGCGGGTCGTCCACGCGGACGACCCGGAGCCGGTGTACATCGGGCGGCTCGGCCTCACCGACAGTGAGGGGCGCCGACTGCTGGTCGACTGGCGCTCGCCCGCGGCCGAGCCGTTCTTCGGGGCCACCCACGCCGACCCGATGGGCCTGGTGAGCCGGCGCCGGTACCGCTGGACCGGCGGCCGGATCGGCGACTACTGGGACGAGGTGTTCAGCGCCGAGGCCCTGGAGGGGCACGCCGCGCTGGACGACCAGTCCGCGTTCATCGCGAGCCTGGGCGGCAACCGGTCGGCCCGGATGCGGGACGTGCTGGCCACCATCCAGGCCGACCAGGACGCGATCATCCGGGCGGGGTCCCGGGGCGCCCTGGTGGTGGACGGCGGCCCGGGCACCGGGAAGACGGTCGTCGCGCTGCACCGCTCCGCGTACCTGCTCTACTCCGACCCCCGGCTCGGCCACCGGCGCGGCGGCGTGCTGTTCGTCGGCCCGCACCAGCCCTACCTGGCCTACGTCGCCGACGTCCTGCCCAGCCTCGGTGAGGAGGGGGTGCGCACCTGCACCGTGCGGGACCTCGTTGCCGAGGGGGCGAAGGCCGGGTCCGAGAGCGACCCCGAGACGGCCCGCCTGAAGTCCTCGGCCGACATGGTGGGGGCGATCGAGAAGGCCGTCCGGTTCTACGAGGAGCCGCCCGCCGAGGGGATGGAGGTCACCACCCACTGGGCCGACCTCTGGCTGAGCGCCGAGGACTGGTCCGACGCGTTCGACGCGCCGGACCCGGGCACCCCGCACAACGAGGCCCGCGAGCAGATCTGGGAGGAGCTGGCCACGATCCTGATGGACAAGCTGGACGAGGACGCGGGGGTCTCGCCCGAACTGTTCCGCCGGTCGCTGCGGCAGGACAGGGAGCTGACCGAGACGCTCAACCGGGCCTGGCCGCTGATCGACGCGGCCGACCTGGTCGGCGACCTCTGGTCGGTGCCCGCCTACCTGCGGATGTGCGCGCCCTGGCTCGCCCCCGAGGAGGTCCGCAGGCTCCAGCGCAAGGACGCGCCCCAGGCCTGGACGGTGTCCGACCTGCCGCTGCTGGACGCGGCCCGGCAGCGGCTCGGCGATCCGGAGGCGGACCGGCGCCGGCGCCGTCGGGAGGCCGCGGCCGCCGCCGAGCGCGCGCGGATGGCCGACGTCATCGGCGACCTGCTGCAGGCCGACGACGACGGCGAGGGCGCGGTGACGATGCTGCGCGGGCGCGACCTCCAGGACACCCTGGTCGACGAGACGGCCCTGCCCGGTGCCGACCCGGAGCCGCTCGCCGGGCCGTTCGCGCACATCGTGGTGGACGAGGCCCAGGAGCTGACCGACGCGGAGTGGCAGATGCTGCTGCTGCGCTGCCCGTCCCGGAGCTTCACCATCGTCGGGGACCGGGCGCAGGCCAGGCACGGGTTCACGGAGTCCTGGCAGGAGCGGCTGGAGCGGATCGGGCTCGACCGGAGCACGGTGGCCTCGCTGAGCATCAACTACCGGACACCGGAGGAGGTCATGGCCGAGGCCGAGCCCGCGATCCGGGCGGCGCTGCCGGACGCCAACGTGCCGACCTCCGTCCGCAGCAGCGGCATCCCGGTCGTGCACGGGTCGGTGGCGGAGCTGGACGCCGTCCTGGACGGCTGGCTCGCCGAGCACGCCGAGGGGGTCGCCTGCGTGATCGGTGCCCCCGGCTTCGAGGCGCGGCCGCGGGTCCGGTCGCTGACCCCGGAGCTGTCCAAGGGGCTGGAGTTCGACCTGGTCGTGCTGGTCGACCCGGAGGCGTTCGGCGGGGGTGTCGAGGGGGCGGTCGGCCGCTACGTCGCGATGACCAGGGCCACCCAGCGGCTGGTGGTCCTCAGGAGCGTGTGAAGCGTCAAGCGTCGGAAGAGACGACGAAGAGACGGCGAAGGGAGCGGGGTGCGAACGGAGGGAGCGGAGGGGCTGGAACGCGCGTCGCCCGGTCGGGTGACGCAGGTGTCGGGTGACGGCGTCGGGAGGCCAGACTGGGGCGATGGACGAGGAGGAACCGCTGGCGTCGTGGGCGGCCAGGCGGGAGCAACGGCTGCGGCCGGTCGGGCAGTTGCGGGTCGTACGGCTCACGGTCGGGCGGCAGCGGGGCGCCCATGTGCTGCCGGGCGAACCGAGGCTGATCGTGCGCTGGGACGGCTACCAGTGGCTGCCGGAGACGGTGGCCGAGGACTACGCCACCGCCCAGCGGATCCTGTACGGGGCCGAGGGCGCGGGAGCGCCGCGGCCCGGGCGCCAGGCACGGCGGCCGGGGAAGGCACCGGGGCGCCACCGCAAGCCCTGAAGCCCGCGCGGGCCCGGGCCGCGGCCCGGACGTCGGGCCGTAACGGGACCCCGGGCTGTAACGGGACGCCGGGCGGTAACCGGCCCCCGAGAAGCGGGCGGGGTCCGAGAAGCGGGCGGGGGGGGGGGCCCCCCCCGGGCCCGCCCCCCCCCCCCCCCCCCCCGCGGGGAGGTGTGGGGGGGGCGGGGCGGCGGAAGGCCCCCCC
>NZ_JBHUAL010000366.1:0-3487 GCF_042789775.1 Kitasatospora sp. NPDC056800
GGCCGTACGGGTCGGCGCCCGAGGCCCGTCCGCCAGGGGCGCGGACCGTGGCAGGACTGTTGCCCGTGAAGTGGCGCAGGTCACTGCCGTCCGGTGCGGGGCGTGATCGACTCGACCGATGCGCCAGCCCTCCCCGCCCCGCCGCCCGTTGACGGCCCGGCACCCTGCCGCGTCTGCCGTGGCCGCCGCCACCGCCGCGTTCCTGCTCGCGGGTTGCGGCACCGCGACGACCGTGGCCTCCGGTGGCGGCCCGGAGGGTTCCGGCAGCCCCCGGCCGTGCGGCAGCGCGCCGCCGAGCGCGCCCGGTGTGCCGCAGCCGACCGCGCTCGCCCAGGGCGGGGTGCGGATCACCGCCGTCGGCCGCACCTGTTTCGAGTACGAGGTGACCAACCCGAACGCCGAACCGTACGACTACACCGTGGTGTTCAACGGCCCTGATCCGGACCGGGGCGCGGCGGTGTTCGGCGGCCCGGGCGGGGGAGGGAACCTCACCCGGACCGTCACCGGGCTCGCCCCCGGCGCCACCGAGAAGGGGCGGATCGACCTGACCGTGCCCGGCGCGACCGGGCCGGGCTCCCGCCCGGGCGCGCCCACCCTGGGACGGTCCGACAACCCCCGCCCGCCGAAGCCGGAGCTCCTCCAGGTCCGCAGCGTGCCCACCGCCGAGGCGCCCAGTGCCGGCGGCCCCTGCCCGCCCTCCGGCCTGCGGCTGTACGCCGACGAGGGGAGCGCCGCGATGGGCCTGCGCGCGGTCGGCCTGCACCTGCGCAACTGCGGGACGGCCACCGTCACCCTCGACGGCTACCCGCAGGTGCAGCCGCTCGACCCCGACCACAAGCCCCTCGACGGCGTGCGGATCCTGCGCGGCGGCGCCGAGATCGCCTCCGGCACCGGCGCGGACAACCCGCCGCAGAAGATCGCCCTGGGGCCGGGGGAGGGCGCCCGCGCCACCCTGGTGTGGCGCAACACCACCGAGGCCGGGGACCCGCAGAACGCCCCGTACGTCCGGGTGCGCGCCACCGCCGACGCGGCCCCCGTGATGGTCGTCCCGGAACTCGACCTCGGCACCACCGGCCGCCTCGGCGCCGGCGCCTGGGCCCGGGAGGACGCGAACGACAAGCCGTCGCCGGATCCGAGGCCCTGAGGCCCTGAGGTCCTGGAGAGGGAAGGACGGCCCGGCACGCTCCCCCGTGGCGTGCCGGGCCGTCGGCGCGGAAACGGAACGAGATGTTCCGACGCGCGGTGTTCACTCGTGGAGGATGCCAGGGAGACACCCCCGCCGTGTTGGCACCGAGTCGACAGTCCTTGGCACTGGGTGGACAGGTGCGGTCTTCCGGCCCGTCCGTGCGCGCGGGGTGCTCGCGGTGCGGGGTTCTCGGGGGGCGTGGGTCGGCCGGCGGCCGGTGTTGTGCAGGAGGCGCAGCACCGCGTCGGTGTCCAGGCCTTCGCAGGCGGCGTCCATCGCGGCGTAGAGGGACTCCTCGATCCCGGCGGCCCCATCGGCGGGGCCGTGCCGCCCGTGCGGCTAACCGCCGGCGCCCCCGGCCAGGGCCCGCCGGCGGTGCTCGCTGGGGGAGAGGCCGTACGCGGTCTTGAATGCGCGGCTGAACTCGGCGGCGCGGGGCAGGCCGCAGCGGGTGGCGACGGCGTGGACGGGCAGGTCGCGCAGCGCGGGGTCGGCCAGGTCGCGGCGGGCCCGCTCCAGCCGGCGGCGGCGGACGAAGGCGGCGACGGTCTCGCCGCCGGACTGCCGGGTGAACAGGCGGTGCAGGTAGCTGACCGAGATGTGGTGGGCGGCCGCGATCACGGCGGGGGTCAGCTCCGGGTCGCGCAGGTTGCGTCCGACGAAGGCCCGGACGTTCTCGACCAGGGCCCGCTGCCGGGTGTCGTCGGGTACGGCGGCCTCGGCGTCCAGTTCCCGGGCGAGCCAGGCGGCCACCAGGTCGACCACGATGCCGCCCAGCCGGGGGGTCTCGGCCGGGCCCAGGACGGCGGCCTGCCGGTCCAGGCCGACGAGGAACTCCGAGAGCAGCGCGCAGGCGCCCTCCCGGGAGGAGAAGCCGCGGCCCAGCAGCTCGTGCACCCGGTGCGGCGGCAGCGGCAGCAGGGCGGTGGGGAAGTCGACGCCGACGGCCTCGATCCGGCGCTCCGCGGGCGCCTGGGCGCGGGAGCCGAAGGCCCGCAGGTCGAAGGAGTGGGAGCTGTCGAGCATGTGCAGGTTTCCGGGTCCGAAGGTCTCGGTGCGCCCGCTGCCGGGGGTCAGGGCGAAGCCGCCGTCGAGCAGCAGGGTCAGGTGGAACACCCCGAGGTCCGAGCGGCGCACCCGGCGCTCGGTGCGCTGGAAGCGGGTCGGCGGGAAGGAGGTCCGCAGGAGGGTCACCGGCCCGAGCTCCAGGCGCCGCATCTCCGCCCGGAAGTCGTCGCAGTGGTCGCTGGTCACCTCGCTGTCCCGGGTGCGGCTGACCAACTCCCGCCAGCACTCGAACCGTTCCCTCTCGGGTACGCCCTCGCCGCGGAACACGCTCGCCGTGCTCGTCGCCACTGTCCGCCCTTCCCGTCCGGGGTCCGTCCCCTTCCCTGCCCGGTCGGGCTCCCCTTCCCCACCAGGTGTCACCGGCCCCTCGCAGCCGGTGACACCGAAACCTACAAGGTCAGGCCCGGTGTCCTCCGCCCGGGGGCCCGGAGCCCGGCCGCGCTCCGCCCGGGGCCGCCGTCGCCCGACGGGAAATCCGGTGAACCGGCCGTCCGCCACTGCCCGTTGGCATGAACGCAGGGACCGACAGGCCCTGCTCCCATCGGAGGGCGGCGTACGGGGCGCGTCCCGTACCGCCGTCGACGAGACCGTGCCGCGGCCGGTCGGGAACCGCGCCGCAGCGGAAAGAGGGGAACGATGAGGAACACCGGAAGGACCAGGCGCACGCTCGCCTTCGCCGGCGCCGCCCTGGCGCTGGCCTCGCTCACCGGGCTGACGACGGCCACCAGCGCGTCCGCCGACGTCAACAGCGAGTGGAACTGCTCGCGCAACCCGAGCGGCTGGGACCACATGAACTGGGGCAGCTGCCTGCTGCCCGGTGACTCGCTCGTCTCCGCCAACGGCGCCTACCGGCTGACCTACCAGACCGACGGCAACCTCGTGGAGTACGACCGCTACGGCACCGCGATGTGGAACACCGCCACCTTCGGCGGCGCGGGCAAGGCGATCATGCAGTACGACGGCAACTTCGTCGTCTACGACACCTTCAAGAACGCCAAGTGGGCCACCGGCAGCGGCTTCGGCTGCAACCCCAGCGCCAACTGGGTGCGCATGCAGAACGACGCCAACATCGTCGTCTACCGCCCCCACGACAACAGCAGCCCCTGGGTCCCGGTCTGGTCCTCGCAGTCCGGCCGCGTCGGCACCTGCTGACACCCACCCGGCCCGTGCCCGGCACCTGCTGACACCGCCGGGCCCGTGATACCCGGCACCGGCGGCCGCACCCCCTGCGGC
>NZ_JBHUAL010000367.1:0-3474 GCF_042789775.1 Kitasatospora sp. NPDC056800
CTGGGCGCCGGGCACTACACCGCCGACGTCGCCAAGGTCACCATCAGCTACGGCGACGACGCGACGGAGTACCCGGCCGTCATGGCGGGCGGCGCCTTCGTCTACACCGCGGCCGTCTCCACCGGCCCCGACGCGGACCCCTTCCCCCCGGCCCCCTACGTCCACGCCTACAACGCGGACGGCAAGGAGATCTACAACCAGAAGACGCAGCCCACGGCCAAGGACACCCACCCGTAGGCGATGCCCCAGGAACTCAGCCGAGCCGCTTGAGCATCTTGACCGAGGTCGTCTCGTAGCCGAGCGACTCGTAGAGGCCGCGCGCGCCCGTGTTGAACCCGAAGACGCTGAGCCCGAGGGTACGGGCGCCCTGCGCCCGGGCGTACTCCTCGCCGAGGAGCATGGCCCTTCGCCCGAGGCCCAGCCCGCGCTTGTCGGCGTCGATCGCGATGTCCCAGATCCACCAGGAGCCGGCGTCCTCGCTCGTGTCCGGTCCGATCCAGAGGTGGCCGACGGTGGCCCCGGCGGCATCGACCACGTCGAAGAGCGCGTGCCCGGGGCTCGGTGCACCGGAGGGGAAGTAGCGGGCCATGCTGTCGGCCGCGTGCCGGCCGGCCTCCTCGGGCGTCTGCCCCGCAGCGACGAGGTCCTTGGCGTACTCGGCCCGGCTGCGATCGAGCCAGGCGGGCAGGAGTCGGGCGTCCATGGGGCGGAGGGTCGTAGACATCGGGCCAGCCTGCCACACTGCCGGCGCTGGAGCACTCCAGTTCCCGTCCAGGCGTTGCGACCAACCGTCAGCAGCGCGAACCCCGCCCGTTGTGGCAGCAGTTCGGGGGTCGGCGACCGGACGGGGGGTCAGTGGCGGTTGCCGAGGGCGAAGAGCAGGATGACGAAGCCGGCGAACAGGTGGGTGCCCAGGATGTAGATCCCGGCGCGGATGAGCATGGCCTTGCGCCGCTTCTTCTCGTCGCCGGTGGCGCTGCTCATGGTCGGTGCTCCTGGGGTCGGGTCGTGGGGCGGTCGTGGCGGGGCCTCGGGCGGATGTGCGGGCGCCGGGCGGTCATCGGTCCGTTCCCTTTCGTGCCGTGGCGTCCGCCAGGACTCCGGTGGTCCGCAGCTCGCTGCGGGCACGGGCGATGGCGTCCGGTGTCCGGGCGAAGACCCTCCCCTGCCGCTGGAGGGTGTCCAGGACGCCGAGGGCGTCCAGGGTCCGCCGGTGGCCGTCCGGTACCCCCGCGGCCAGGACGAGGATGCCGCGCCGTTCCAGCGTGCCGATCGCGTCGCCCAGCGCCAGGGCGCCCGTGGAGTCGATCGCGGTGACGTGGGACAGGCGCAGGATGACGGCCTTGACGTCGGTGGTCTCGGCGAGTTGGAGCAGGAAGCGGTGTGCGGCCGCGAAGAACACCGGCCCGTCTATCCGGTAGGCGACGATGTGCTCGGCGAGCAGCGCCCGCTCCTCCTCGTGGTGCTCGGCCGGGGCCAGGCCGTCGTGCAGCGGCACTTGCTGGAGCCGCGCGGACCGCGCGACCTGGCGCAGGGCCAGGATCCCGGCGACCGCCAGGCCGACGACGACGGCCGTGACCAGGTCGAAGGCCAGGGTCGCGGCGGCGGTCAGCGCCAGAACGGCGGCCTCGCCGCGTCCGCTGCGGGCCAGCGCCCGCAGTGAGGCCACCTCGACCATCCGGACCGCGGTGGCGATCAGGACGCCCGCGAGCGCGGCCAGCGGGATGCCCTCGACGAGCGGAGCCGCGGCGAACACGACCACCGCGAGCACCGCGGCGTGCACCAGGGCGGCCAGCCGGGAGACGGCGCCGGAGCGGACGTTGACGGCGGTACGGGCGATCGCGCCGGTGGCGGCGACGCCACCGAACAGCGGGGCGACCAGGTTGGCCACTCCCTGGCCGAACAACTCCCGGTCGCTGTCGTGCCGTTCGGAAGCACTCATCGCGTCCGCGGCGGTCGCCGACATCAGCGACTCCAGCGCCGCCAGCGCGGCGACCGCGAGGGCCGCGGTGAGCAGGTGCGGCACCGCGCCGGGGTCGAGGAAGCCCAGCGACGGCAGCGGCAGACCGGCCGGGAGGTGGCCGATGGTCGCCACGTCCAGGTGGGCGAGGTCGGCCACCGCGGTCGCGGCGGCGACGGCGAGCAGCGAGAACGGGATGCCGGGGCGCAGCCGTGCGCCGACGAGCATCACCGCGGCGACGGCGAGCGCCACGGCGGGCGCGGCCGGGTGCGGGTGGCGGGCGAAGTCGGCGAGGGCCTGTCCGGCGACGGCCACGACGTTCTCGGCGTCGCCCTTGGTGACGCCGAGGGCGGCGGGCACCTGCTGGAGTCCGATCACGCCGGCGATGCCGAGGGTGAAGCCCTCGACGACCGGCGCGGGGACGTAGGCCATGAAACGGCCGGCCCCGCCGAGGGCGAGGGCGACCAGCAGCAGGCCGGCGATCAGGCCGACGGTGAGGACGCCGGAGGTGCCGTACCGGTGCACGATCGGCACCAGGACCACGGTCATGGCGCCGGTCGGTCCGCTGACCTGGAGGTTGGAGCCGCCGAACACCGCGGCCAGCGCCCCGGCGACCACGGCGGTGGCCAGCCCGGCCTCGGCCCCCGCGCCGGAGGCGACGCCGAAGCCCAGCGCGAGCGGCAGCGCGACGATCGCCACCGTCAGACCGGCCACCAGGTCCTTGCGCGGTGAGCGCCCCATGGCGGCGAGGGCCGCGCGGTTCGGCAGGACGGCCCGGACCCGCCCGGCGGCCCGGCCCGCGAGGGTGGTCCGTGTGGCGCTCACGCCGTCTGCTCCGCCGCGTCCGGAAGCCCGGCCGAGCGCAGCTCGGCGAGCAGCGCCCCCTGGTCGGCGATCATCTCGGTGAGGATGCGGCGCGCGGCCCGCAGCAGCTCCGCGACGTCCGGCGTGCTCAGTGCGTAGACCACGGTGTTGCCCTCGCGGGTGGCCGTGACCAGGTTGCTGCGGCGCAGGACGGAGAGCTGCTGGGAGAGGCTGGACGGCTCGATCTCGATCGAGGCGAGCAGCTCGCGCACCGGACGCGGACCGTCCTGGAGCAGTTCCAGCACGCGGATGCGCGCCGGGTGGCCGAGCGTGCGGAAGAACTCCGCCTTCGCCTGGTAGAGCGGGACGGCCATGCTCAGTCCTCTTCCTGTTCCTCGGCGGTGTGCTCGATCTCGATGCCGTGCTGGGCGGCGATCCGCAGCAGCTGTGTGACGCGTCCGGCGTACGCCTGCGCGCTGTCCTCGTCACCTGCCGCCCGGGCGCCGGCCCGCTGCCGGCGGGCCTCGTCGAGCTGCTCGCGAAGCTCCTGGTCGAATACGTCGCTCATGCGCCCCTCCTCGCCGCCGGCGCTGCCGCGCGCGACCGCATCTCTGCCGAGTACAGGGCAGCATCATCTATGCACTTGAAGAATTCTTCAAGTTGCGACTTCTGCACATCGATCTCCGCCCGGCCCGAGGACGCGGTGATCG
>NZ_JBHUAL010000368.1:0-3441 GCF_042789775.1 Kitasatospora sp. NPDC056800
GCCCCTGGAGGGGGTGGCCGGCGTCGGTGAGCCGGGGTGGAGCGAATTCACGTCACAGAAGATTCGGTGGCGATCGAAGCACTGTGGGAATTCCCGGTGATTCGGCCGGGCGAATTTCTGTTCGGGGTTCGCTCTGCCGGTTCGTCAGAGGATCTGGATGGAGTTGACTCGCGGCGGGCGGTTCGGGAAGGAGATGTCGGTCCAGCGGTTGATCCGCACCGAGTCGCCGTTGGCGTCGGAGTAGACCAGGTCGTTGTTCCCGGTGGAGATCCGGTCGACCCACCACCCGCCGAAGCCGATCGACCCCCCGTTCGCATAGCAGTCGACGCTGTCACGGCCGTCGAGGTGCGACCAGATCTTCAGGAAGTCGTTGCGGCTCCCGTCGCACTGGACGTGGTCGATGGCGAAGGCGTTGCCGGACGGCACGGCCACGGTGAGCGTGGCGGCCGCGGCGAAGGCCATCGCCATCGAGCTCACGACCTTCTTGGCTTTCGAGATCATGGATTCTCCTCAGTCGGATGAAATGTCGAATCGGAGACCGCTTCGCAACGAGTTTCGGTTGCGTCGTGCTCGATCAGTATCCAGACCGCTTTTGTGACGGTCAATCGAACGAAGCCTGACCTCACGTGTTCTCGGTCATTTCCCTCCGTGTTTTCGGCGAGGCGTGGGGTGTGGTGTTCTGGTGGGTCGCGAGTGGTCCCGGGGTCGGGCGGACGGGCCGTCGACCGAGGGTCGCCTAAGTGCTGCGCTGACGTGGGGTGATGGTCGGACGGCCGACCGCGCGCGACGGGTGTCGGGGGACGCCTGGCTGGGAGAGGGGGGTGGGGCTGGCGGGTTCGCGCAGGACGTGTCGTGCGGTGCCGGGGGAGGGCGTGGACGGCGTCCCCGCGCCCCAAGCGGCCGCCGTGGCCGCCCGTGGCGACGGCGACGACCTGTCTCTCCGGCGTCCGCTCCTGGATGCGGTCGCGGTCGAACCGGGCCGCGACAGCCCGTCTGGAGCGATGACATCGGCATCAACAGCTATCATCGCTCCATGACGATGAATAGCCCGGCGGCCGGGTCCCCGGCCACCACCTCGTGCGGCGCGCCCTCGGCAGCGGTGGCCCTGTTCCGCTCGCTCGGCGACCCGGCCCGCCTCGCGATCCTGCTGCGCCTGGCCCGGGGCGAGGCCAAGGTCGTGGACCTGGTCGGCTGCGTGGGCCTGGCCCAGTCCACGGTCTCGGCGCACCTGGCCTGCCTGCGGGACTGCGGCCTGGTCGACTCCCGCCCCCAGGGCCGGGCCTCCCTGTACTTCCTGGCCCGCCCGGAACTGCTGGACCTGCTGGCCTCGGCCGAGCAGTTGCTCGCCGCGACCGGCGAGGCCGTCGACCTCTGCCCGATCTACGGCACCCCGGCGGCGCCCGCCCCGGACAGCACCGGGGCCGGCCGATGAGCGACGCCTGCGGCTGCGGCGACGACAGGAAGACCGTGGAGGGAGGGGAGGAGCGCGAACCGGAGAAGCTCTGGGAGGTCGGCGAGCTGCGGGCCGCCGCCGTGGCCGGCGTCCTGCTGCCGGCCGGACTGATCGCCGGCTGGTCCGGCGCGTCCGACACCGCGGTGAACGCGCTGAACGCGCTCGCCCTCGTCGTCGGCGCCTGGACCTTCGTACCCGCCACGCTGCGCCGCCTGGCCAAGGGCAAGGTCGGGGTCGGCACGCTGATGACGATCGCCGCCGTGGGCGGGGTCCTCCTCGGCGAGGTCGGCGAGGCCGCCATGCTGGCCTTCCTCTACTCCGTCAGCGAGGGCCTGGAGGCCTGGTCCCTGGCCCGCACCCGCCGGGGCCTGCGCGCCCTGCTGAACCTGGTGCCCGAACGGGCGACCGTGCTGCGCGACGGCACCGAGCGGACCGTCGCTCCGGCCGAACTGCGGATCGGCGACACGATGGTGGTCAGGCCCGGCGAGCGGATCGCCACCGACGGCACCGTCCGCGCCGGCCGCACCGCCCTGGACGTATCCGCCATCACCGGTGAGTCCGTCCCCGTCGAGGCCGGTCCGGGCAGCGAGGTGTACGCGGGCGCGATCAACGGCACCGGCGTGCTGGAGGTCGAGGTCACCAGCACGGCCGAGGACAACTCGCTGGCCCGGATCGTCCGGATCGTGGAGGCCGAACAGGCCCGCAAGGGCGCCGGCCAGCGCCTCGCCGACCGGATCGCCAAGCCCCTGGTGCCCGGCATCATGGTCGCCGCCGCCCTCATCGCCCTCGTCGGCTCCCTGCTGGGCGATCCGGCCACCTGGATCGAGCGGGCGCTGGTCGTCCTGGTCGCCGCCTCCCCGTGCGCACTCGCCATCTCCGTACCCGTCACCGTGGTCGCCGCCGTCGGCGCGGCCGGCAGGCTCGGCGTCCTGGTCAAGGGCGGAGCCGCCCTCGAAGCCCTCGGCGCCGTACGCGCCGTCGCCCTCGACAAGACCGGCACCCTCACCCGCAACCGGCCCGCCGTCGTCCGCGTCGCCACCCTGGACGGCCACAGCCGCGACACCGTCCTCGCCGTGGCCGCCGCGCTGGAGGCCCGTAGCGAACACCCCCTGGCCGAGGCCGTCCTGGCCGCCGCCCCCGGCGTGCCCGTCGCCACGGACGTCGAGGCGGTCACCGGCGCCGGCCTCACCGGCCGGCTGGACGGCCGCCCCGTCCGGCTCGGGCGCCCCGGCTGGATCGAGCCCGGCCCGCTGGCCGAAGCCGTCACCGCGATGCAGGACTCCGGCGCCACCGCCGTCCTCGTCGAGGACGACGCGACGGTGATCGGCGCGATCGCGGTACGCGACGAACTGCGCCCCGAGGCCCGCGAGGTCGTCGACCGCCTCCGCGCCCGCGGCCTGACCGTGGTGATGCTCACCGGCGACAACGAACGCACCGCCCGGGCCCTCGCCGCCGAGGCCGGCATCGACACCGTGCACGCGGACCTGCGCCCCGAGGACAAGGCCCGCATCATCGGCGGGCTCCGCACCCTCCGCCCGACCGCGATGGTCGGCGACGGCGTCAACGACGCCCCCGCCCTGGCCACCGCCGACCTCGGCATCGCCATGGGGGCGATGGGCACCGACGTCGCCATCGAGACCGCCGACGTCGCGCTCATGGGCGAGGACCTGCGCCACCTGCCCCAGGCCCTGGACCACGCCCGCCGCGCACGGCGGATCATGCTCCAGAACGTCGGCCTGTCCCTGGCGGTCATCGTCGGTCTGATGCCGCTCGCCCTCTTCGGCGTCCTCGGCCTCGCCGCCGTCGTCGCGGTCCACGAGCTCGCCGAGATCGTCATCATCGGCAACGGCGTGCGGGCCGGACGCGCCAAGCCGCTGCCCCCGGCCCCGACTTCGACCCCGCACCGCGCGAGCGCGCCCGCCCCGGCCGGAGCCGTCGCCTGACCCCTCGCCCGTAGCACGGTCCGCCGGCCCCGGCCGCTCCACGCT
>NZ_JBHUAL010000369.1:0-3422 GCF_042789775.1 Kitasatospora sp. NPDC056800
CATCGCAAGGCGGAGGAGGGAGCCACTGCGGTGGGGGCACCTCCCGGCCGAAGGCTGGGGGCCATTGGCGACCGACGACAACGCGGCGAGGTGCGCTTGTGCCCTGGGGGTACCTCCCGGCCGAAGGCTGGGGGAGCGTCGCCCCGCAGACGCGAGTTTGAAGACAGGCCCTAGGCGAGCTTCCCCACCGGCGCCACCACCGCGCCCTGCTTGCCGCACACCCAGTGCGGCTCCGGCCCCAGCTCGGGCTCCACGCTCAGCGCGTGCGGGTCCCCGTCGGCCGCGCACCCGGTGCACAGCGGCCAGCGCCCGTACGCCTCCAGCAGCGCGTCCTGGACGTCCTGGGCGACCAGCCCGAGCACGTACTCGGTGCCGTCCGGCCACTGCTCCAGCCACCAGCGGCGGTGCGTCACGGCCTGCTCCACCAGCGAGACGACGGCGGCGTCCGCCACGTCCCGCGCGGTGAGGTCGGCCAGGATCAGTGCCCGCGCGTTGTGCAGGGCGGTCTCGATGTCGTCGGAAGCCATCCGTCCATTCTCCGTCCACCGGCCCGAACGCCGAAACGCCGGACGTCCGAACGCCGAAACGCCGTGTGGGCGGCCCCCCCGAAGGGAGCCGCCCACACGGACGAGGAACCAGCCGATCCGATCGAAGCGATCAGGATCAGAAGTCCATGTCACCGCCCGGCATGCCGCCGCCGGCGGCCGCGGCGGCCTTCTCCGGCTTGTCGGCGATGACGGCCTCGGTGGTCAGGAACAGCGCCGCGATGGAGGCGGCGTTCTGCAGCGCGGAGCGGGTCACCTTGGCCGGGTCGATGATGCCCTCGGCGATCAGGTCGACGTAGGTGTTGGTGGCCGCGTTCAGGCCGTGACCGGCGGGGAGGTTGCGCACCTTCTCCACCACGACGCCACCCTCCAGGCCGGCGTTGGTCGCGATCTGCTTGATCGGGGCCTCCAGCGCGACCTTGACGATGTTGGCACCGGTGGCCTCGTCGCCCTCCAGCTCCAGCTTGTCGAAGGCGACACCGGCCTGCAGCAGGGCGACGCCACCACCGGCGACGATGCCCTCCTCGACGGCGGCCTTGGCGTTGCGGACGGCGTCCTCGATGCGGTGCTTGCGCTCCTTGAGCTCCACCTCGGTGGCCGCGCCGGCCTTGATGACGGCCACGCCGCCGGCCAGCTTGGCGAGGCGCTCCTGGAGCTTCTCGCGGTCGTAGTCCGAGTCGCTGTTCTCGATCTCGGCGCGGATCTGGTTCACGCGGCCCGCGACCTGCTCGCTGTCGCCGCCACCGTCGACGATGGTGGTCTCGTCCTTGGTGATGACCACCTTGCGGGCGGTGCCCAGCAGGTCGATGCCGGCGTTCTCCAGCTTGAGGCCGACCTCCTCGGAGATCACGGTGCCACCGGTGAGGATGGCGATGTCGCCGAGCATGGCCTTGCGGCGGTCACCGAAGCCCGGGGCCTTGACGGCGACGGACTTGAAGGTGCCACGGATCTTGTTCACGACCAGGGTCGACAGGGCCTCGCCCTCGACGTCCTCGGCGATGATGACCAGCGGCTTGCCGCTCTGCATGACCTTCTCCAGCAGCGGGAGCAGGTCCTTGACCGAGCCGATCTTGGAGTTGGCGATGAGGATGTACGGGTCCTCGAACGTCGCCTCCATCCGCTCCAGGTCGGTGGCGAAGTAGGCGGAGATGTAGCCCTTGTCGAAGCGCATGCCCTCGGTGAGCTCGAGCTCCAGACCGAAGGTGTTGCTCTCCTCGACGGTGATGACGCCTTCCTTGCCGACCTTGTCCATGGCCTCGGCGATGAGCTCGCCGATCTGGGTGTCAGCGGCGGAGATGGAGGCGGTGGAGGCGATCTGCTCCTTGGTCTCCACGTCCTTGGCCTGGGCCAGCAGCTGGTCGGAGACGGCCGCGACGGCCTTCTCGATGCCGCGCTTCAGGGCCATCGGGTTGGCGCCGGCGGCGACGTTGCGCAGACCCTCGCGAACCAGGGCCTGGGCGAGCACGGTGGCGGTGGTGGTGCCGTCACCCGCGACGTCGTCCGTCTTCTTGGCGACCTCCTTGACGAGCTCCGCACCGATCTTCTCGTACGGGTCCTCGAGCTCGATCTCCTTGGCGATGGAGACACCGTCGTTGGTGATCGTGGGGGCGCCCCACTTCTTCTCCAGCACGACGTTGCGGCCCTTGGGGCCGAGCGTGACCTTCACGGCGTCGGCGAGCTGGTTCATGCCACGCTCAAGGCCGCGGCGAGCTTCCTCATCAAAGGCGATGATCTTGGCCATCTGAAGTGGTCCTCCGGGACACGGTCGACTGCTCGGACCAAGGGGTGCCCGCGACGGACGGCCCTGGTGTGCGGGGGTCCATTCCCCTACCGCTCCCGGGGGCCTCACCGACCCGGTCCGCTGTCACTCTCACGCTGTGAGTGCTAACGCCAATGATTAGCACTCCGGGTGGTCGAGTGCAAGCCCAATCGACGATCCGCGAGCCGTCGCCGGAGCCCCGGCGGAGCCGCGTCGGGGAACGCCGACGGGCCCGTACGACACGCGTCGCACGGGCCCGTCGAGAAGCGAGTGGTCACCAGCCGTAGGGCCGCGCCGAGCTCCTGGAGTCGGAAGGGGTCAGACCGCCGCGCGGACCATGTCCGCCTGCGGGCCCTTCTGTCCCTGGGAGATCTCGAACTCGACCCGCTGGCCCTCCTCGAGGGTGCGGTAGCCGTCCATCTGGATCGCGCTGTAGTGGACGAAGACGTCCGCACCACCGTCGACCGCGATGAAGCCGTAGCCCTTCTCCGCGTTGAACCACTTGACGGTGCCCTGAGCCATTCCGAACTCCCCTAGTGCTGTGCTGGCCCTTCACGTGCCCGCAGGTCGCGGGCCCGGGTTGGTTGAAGGCCGGCCCGGGGAACCCCCCCTGGGCGCAGCCGTGCACGCCGCAACCATCCGCGCGGAACGCCGGGCGGCCTCCGGTGAGCGGGTGATTGCGTCGACCGCCGCTGAATGTATCCGGATCGACGCCCTCTGCAACAGGGCCAACCGCCGGTAATTCCGCCAAGGCGTCAAGGGACAGGACGGATCGAATCGGAATAATCTCGGCATTCCACGCCGGACATAGCGGACGAATTACTCAAATGCCCGCGCGAATTCTGACATCTGCCTGACATGTTTCACGGTCCGCCCCCGGCGGCCGGACGCCCCCGGGCCGAGCACTGCGGGGGCCGAAAGGGAAACCCTGTTCCCAGCCGAGCCACACTCTACTCCGACTCGACCCGGAAATATTCCCGCCGGAATGCGAGCGGTGGGCCCCCCCCAACGGGGAACGGGTTGAGGTAGCCCCGGGGGCCCCCGGGGGGGGGTTTTTGGGGGGGCCGCCCCCCGCCCCCCCCCCGGGGATGGGGGAGCGGGGGGCCGCCCAGGTGTGG
>NZ_JBHUAL010000370.1:0-3257 GCF_042789775.1 Kitasatospora sp. NPDC056800
CTGCTGGCCGGCCACCGGGCGGGCATGATGGCGGGGGAGGAGAACCGGAAGTTCGCGCTGACGGCCTCGCTCTGCTTCGACGCCTCCTGGGAGGGCCTGCTGTGGATGGTGGTCGGGCATGAGCTGCACCTGATCGACGACGAGGTCCGCCGGGACGCCGGGCAACTGGTCCGCCATGTGCGCGAGTCGGCGATCGACGTGGTGAACGCCACGCCGTCCTTCCTGGTCCAACTGGTCGAGGAGGGCCTGTTGGAGGCGCCGGCACCGGGCGTCGTGCTGGTGGGCGGCGAGGCCGTCGGCCAGGCGCTGTGGACGCGGCTGCGGGAGACCCCGGGGCTGCGGGCGTACAACCTGTACGGGCCGACCGAGTCCACCGTGGAGGCCCTGGAGCAGCCGCTCGACGGTTCGGACCGCCCGGTGCTCGGCCAGGCCGTCGCGGGGACCGTCGGGTACGTGCTGGACGAGCACCTGAACCCGGTGCCGGCCGGCATCCCGGGGGAGCTGTACCTGGCGGGCGCCGGACTGGCCCGCGGGTACCTGGGCCGCGCCGCGCTCACGGCGGAGCGGTTCGTCGCCAGCCCGTTCGTCGCGGGCGAGCGGATGTACCGCACCGGTGACCTGGTGCGCCGCGCCCGGGACGGTGAGCTGGAGTACCTGGGCCGCACCGACGACCAGGTGAAGATCCGTGGTTTCCGGATCGAACTCGGTGAGATCGAGGCGGTGTTGGCGGCCCATCCGGCTGTCCGTCAGGCCGTGGTGACCGTTCGGGAGAGTGAGGACGGGGACCGTCGGCTGATCGCCTACTGCGCGGTGGCCGAGGATTCCACCTCCGAACTCGGTGGCGCGCTGCGCCGGTTCACCGCCGAGTCGCTGCCCGGCTACATGGTCCCGGCCGCCGTGGTGACGCTCGATGCCCTGCCGCTGACCGGCAGCGGCAAGGTCGACCACCGTGCCCTGCCCGAACCCGACCTGGCAGCATTCGCGCCGGCCGGTGGCCGGGCGGCCCGTACGCCGCAGGAGGAGATCCTGTGCGGCCTGTTCGCCGAGGTGCTCGGCCTGGACGTGGTCGGGGTGGAGGACGACTTCTTCGCGCTGGGTGGGCACTCGTTGCTCGCGACCCGGTTGCTCAGCCGGGTGCGCTCGACGCTGGCCGCCGAGTTGGCGGTCCGGGACGTGTTCGAGGCGCCGACGCCGGCTGGGCTGGCGGCCCGCCTGGGTTCGGGGGCGGAGCGTCTCGCGCTGACCGCCCACGCCGAGCGGCCGGAGCGGGTGCCGCTGTCCTTCGCGCAGCAGCGGCTCTGGCTGATCGACCGGATGGAGGGGCCGAGTGCGGTGTACAACCTGCCGCTGGTGCTCCGTGTGACGGGCGAGCTGGACACCGACGCCCTCGGCTCGGCCCTGGGCGACCTGGTCGCCCGGCACGAGGTCCTGCGCACGCTGATCGAGGAGGAGGACGGCACCCCGTACCAGCGCGTCCTGCCGGCCTGGGCGGCCCGGGTGCCCGTCGAGCTGCTGCCCGAGGGCACCGCGCCGGAGGCCTGCACCGGGCGCCCGTTCGACCTGGCCGCCGACCTGCCGATCCGGGCCCACCTGATCCCGGCCGGGCAGGCCGAGTACCTGCTGGTCCTGGTGCTGCACCACATCGCCGGTGACGGGTGGTCGATGGGTCCGCTGTTGCGGGACCTCGCCGCCGCCTACGCGGCGCGGACGGCGGGCACCGTGCCCGGGTGGGCGCCGCTGCCCGTCCAGTACGCCGACTACGCGCTCTGGCAGCGCGAGCTGCTCGACGAAGCGGACCAGGACGGCCCGATGGCACGCCAACTCGGCTACTGGCGCGAGGCGCTGGCCGATCTTCCGGAGGAGCTGGCGCTGCCGGCGGACCGTCCGCGGGGTGCCGTGGCCAGCCACCGGGGTGACCGGGTGGTGCTTCCGCTGGGTGCCGAACTGCACCGTGCGCTGGTGACGTTGGCGCGCGAGCAGCGGGTGACGATGTTCATGGCCGCGCAGGCGGCGCTCGCCGCTCTGCTGACCCGGCTCGGTGCCGGGACGGACATCCCGATCGGATCGGTGACGGCGGGGCGTTCGGACGAGGCGGTGGACCAGCTGGTCGGCTTCTTCGTCAACACCCTGGTGTTGCGCACGGACACCTCGGGCAACCCGAGTTTCACCGAACTGCTGGCCCGGGTCCGGGAGACCCAGCTCGATGCCCATGCCCATCAGGACGTGCCGTTCGAGCGCCTGGTCGAGGAGCTCAACCCGGCGCGTTCGCTGGCCCGGCATCCGCTGTTCCAGGTGATGCTGGTCCTTCAGGGCGGTGGTGACACGGCGCCGCTGGACGCGGCCGGGCTGGACGTCTCCGTGGAGCCGTCCGGTCGTGCGGTCGCCAAGTTCGACCTGAGTGTCGGCATCGGTGAGTCCTTCGGTCCGGACGGCGCGCCGGCCGGTCTGGAGTGCGTGGTCGACTTCGCGACGGACCTCTTCGACCGGGAGACGGCCGAGGCGATGGTCCACCACTTCGCCGGCCTGCTGACGGCGGCCGTCGAGCGGCCGGACACCCGGATCGGGGCACTGCCGTTGGTGAGTCCGGAGGAGCGGGTCGAACTGCTCGGTGCTGCGCGGCCGTTGGCTTCGGAGGTGCCGCTTCTTCCGGCGGTGTTCGAGGAGCAGGTGGCGGCCACGCCGGAGGCGGTGGCGCTGGTGTGCGGTGACGAGGTGCTGACGTACCGGGAGTTGGACGCACGGGCCGGACGGCTCGCGGGTCGGCTGATCGGTGCCGGGGTGACGCCCGGTGCGGTGGTGGCGTTGGCGCTGCCGCGCTCGGTGGAGTCCGTGGTCGGGCTGCTCGCGGTGCTGAAGGCGGGCGGGGTGTACCTGCCGCTGGACGCCGGGTACCCGGCGGAGCGCACGGCCTACACCCTGGCGGACGCCGAGCCCGCGCTGGTGCTGACCGACGACCGGTGGCTGCTGCCCGAACTGCTCACCGAACTCCCGGTGTTGGACGTCACGGACGCGCCCGGACCGGCGGACTTCACCAGGCCCGTCCTGGACGGGGCGGACGCGGCGTACGTGATCTACACCTCCGGCTCGACCGGCCGCCCGAAGGGTGTGGTGGTCTCGCACGGGAGCCTCGCCGCTCTGCTGGCCGGCCACCGGGCGGGCATGATGGCGGGGGAGGAGAACCGGAAGTTCGCGCTGACGGCCTCGCTCTGCTTCGACGCCTCCTGGGAGGGCCTGCTGTGGATGGTGGTCGGGCATGA
>NZ_JBHUAL010000371.1:0-3257 GCF_042789775.1 Kitasatospora sp. NPDC056800
GTCCGGGGCGGGCGGCCTCTCGCGTCCGTGCGGGGACCTCAGGCCTTGGCGTCCGCCGGAGCGTTCCCCGGAGCGTTCTCCGGGAAGTGGCACGCCACCTGGTGCCCGGTCTCGAGCACCGCCAGCGGCGGCTCCTGGCTCGCGCACACGTCCTGCGCCTTCCAGCACCGGGTGCGGAAGCGGCAGCCGCTGGGCGGGTTGATCGGCGAGGGGACGTCGCCCTTGAGCAGGATCCGGTCGCGGCCCGCGCGCTGGCGGCGGCGCGGGTCCGGGACGGGCACGGCGGACATCAGCGCGTTGGTGTACGGGTGCATCGGGCTGCGGTAGAGCGAGTCCCGGTCGGCGATCTCCACGATCTTGCCGAGGTACATCACCGCGACCCGGTCCGAGACGTGCCGGACCACCGAGAGGTCGTGCGCGATGATCAGGTAGGTCAGCCCGAGCTCCTGCTGGAGGTCGTCCAGCAGGTTGACCACCTGCGCCTGGATCGACACGTCCAGGGCGGAGACCGGCTCGTCCGCGATGATCATCTTCGGCTTCAGCGCGAGCGCCCGGGCGATGCCGATGCGCTGGCGCTGGCCTCCGGAGAACTCGTGCGGGTAGCGGTTGTAGTGCTCGGGACTGAGCCCGCACAGCTCCAGCAGCTCCTGGACGGCCTTCTTGAGGCCGCCCTCGGGCACCGCGTTCTGGAGCCGGAACGGCGCGCCGACGATGGTGCCGACGGTGTGCCGGGGGTTCAGCGAGGAGTACGGGTCCTGGAAGATCATCTGGATGTCGCGGCGCAGCGGCCGCATCGCCCCGACGCTCAGGTGGCTGATGTCGGTGCCCTCGAACTCGATGGTCCCGCCGGTCGGTTCGTCGAGCCGGGTGACCAGTCGGCCCATGGTCGACTTGCCGCAGCCGGACTCGCCCACGACGCCCAGCGTCTCGCCGGCGTTGACGGTGAAGTCGATGCCGTCGACGGCCCGCACCGCGCCGGTCTGGCGCCGCAGCAGCCCGCCGCGGATCGGGAAGTGCCGGGTCAGGCCGGCCACCTTCAGCAGCGGCTCACGGCCGGGGGCGGGTGCCGACCGCGGGGTCGGAGCCGCCTGAGTGTCCGTCATCGGTTCTCTCCAGAAAGGTGGTACGAGGCCGGGCTCACAGCCGGGGCGCGATCTCTTCGGCGAAGATGCGGTGCCGCTCGCCGGCCGCCAGGTGGCAGGCCGCGAAGTGCCCGGGCACGGCCTCGGCCAGTGCCGGGACCTCGCTCGTGGAGCGCCCGTCGGTCAGGGCGGCGTACGGGCAGCGCGGGTGGAAGGCGCAGCCGGACGGCACGTTGATCAGGCTGGGCGGGGTGCCCTTGACCGGCACCAGCCGGTCCTGGAGTTCCCGGTCCAGTCGCGGCATCGAGCCCAGCAGGCCCCAGGTGTACGGGTGTTCGGGCGCGTCGAAGAGGGTTTCGGCCGGGCCGCGCTCGACGCACTTGCCGCCGTACATGACCAGGATGTCGTCGGCCAGTTCGGCGACCACCCCGAGGTCGTGGGTGATGATGATGACCGCGGAGCCGAACTCCTCCTGGAGGTCGCGGATGAGGTCCAGGATCTGCGCCTGGACGGTGACGTCCAGGGCGGTGGTGGGCTCGTCGGCGATCAGCAGCGAGGGGTCGTTGACCAGCGCCATGGCGATCATGGCGCGCTGGCGCATGCCGCCGGAGAACTGGTGCGGGTAGTCGTCCACCCGGCGGTCCGGCTGCGGGATGCCGACCCGGTCGAGCATCTCGACCGCGCGGGTCCGGGCCTGCTTCTTGGTGGCCTGGGGGTGGTGCACCCGGTAGGCCTCGACGATCTGCTGCCCCACCGTGTAGTAGGGGTGCATCGCGGTCAGCGGGTCCTGGAAGATCATCGCCAGTTCGCGGCCGCGCAGTTGGCGCACCCGGTCCGGGCCGGCCGCGATCAGGTCCTCGCCGTTCAGCCGGATCTCGCCGCTGATCCGGGCCCGCTTGGAGCGGTGCAGGCCCATGATGCCGAGCGAGGTGACGGACTTGCCGGAGCCGGACTCGCCGACGATGCCGAGGGTGCGCCCCTTGTGCAGGTCGAAGCTGACCCCGTCCACCGAGCGGACCAGGCCGTCGTCGGTGTCGAAGTGGATCCGCAGGTCGCGCACGGAGAGGAAGGGGTCGCCGGCCGGGGCGGGCGCGGCCGCCGGGTCCTTCTGGAGGTCGGTCACGAGAGCCTCACCCGGGGGTCGACGAGGGCGTACAGGAGGTCGACCACGAGGTTGCAGGCGACGATGAAGAAGGCGGCGAGCAGGGTGACGCCGAGGATCTTGGGCAGGTCGTTGTCGGAGATCGCCTGGACGGCGAACTGGCCGACGCCCTGGAGCGAGAAGACCTGTTCGGTGATCAGCGCGCCGCCGAGCAGCAGCCCGAGGTCCATGCCGAAGATCGTGACGATCGGGGTGAGCGCGGCGCGCAGCCCGTGCCGGGCGACGACCTTGCGCTCGACCAGGCCCTTGGCCCGGGCGGTGCGGATGTAGTCCTCGCTCATGGTCTCCAGCATCCCGGCGCGGGTGAGCCGGGCGTAGAGCGCGGAGTAGAGGAAGGCCAGCGAGATCCACGGCAGGATCAGGTTGCGGGCCCACATCAGCGGGTCGTCGGTGAAGTCGACGTAGTGCAGGTTGTCCAGGATCGGCCACTCGTAGCTGAACAGCGTGAGCAGCAGCGCGCCGGTGAAGAAGACCGGCAGCGAGACGCCGGCGAGCGCGACGCCCATGGAGAGCCGGTCGAAGATCGACCGCGGCTTCAGGGCGGAGACGACGCCGGTGGCGACGCCGGAGACCAGCCAGAGCACCGCCGCACCGGCGGCGAGCGAGATGGTGATCGGGATCCGCTTGGTCAGCTCGGGCCAGACCTCCAGGTGGTTCTTGAAGGAGTAGCCGAAGCAGGGCACGTGACAGGTGGCCGGTTCCGGTCCGAAGTGGTACTCGGCGCCGCTGACCAGCCCCTTCAGGAAGTTCCAGTACTGGGTGTACAGCGGCTGGTCGAGGCCGAGGTTCTGCTTGACCGCCGCGATCGCGTCCGGCGACGGGTTCTTCCCGATGTACTGGGCGGCCAGTTGGTCGGCCGTCTCGCCCGCGAGGCGCGGGAGCAGGAAGAAGATCGCGAAGGTGACCGCGCTGACGACCAGCAGCAAAATCGCCGCCGCGAAGATCCTGCGGATGATGTAGGCAAACACAGTTGGGCGGCTCCGGCGGCCGCCGCCGTCCGGGATCTTCCGGAC
>NZ_JBHUAL010000372.1:0-3067 GCF_042789775.1 Kitasatospora sp. NPDC056800
CCGGCGGTGACGGTGAAGTCGGCGTAGGTGGTGAGGTCGCGGCCGTAGGTCTCGGCCTCGCCGTCCAGCCAGACGGAGTCGGGGCCGGCCACGGCGACGGTGCGGTGGCCGCCGTCGGCCTGCTCGACGCGGTGCACCCAGGGGACCACCCGGCCGTAGGAGAAGCGCATCCGCAGTGCGGAGCGCATCCGCACGGTGCCGGAGACGCCCTCGACGATCCGGATCACCTGGGGGACGGCGTCCTTGCCGGCCAGCGGGCGCGGCGGCATGAAGTCGATCACCCGGACGGTGCCGCCCTGGGTGTCCCACTCCTGCTCCAGGATCAGCGAGTCGCCCCGGTAGCGGCGGCGGTCGGCGGGCACGGCCGGGGCGGCGGCGGTGGGCGGGGGCACCCGCAGGTCGGCGGTCTCGGCGATGCGGACCCGTGCGGGCGAGGGGGCCGGGGCCGTCGCGGGGAGGGGGACCGAGGTGACGACGGCCTCGGCCGGGCCGATCCGCCAGAAGCCGTGTTCATCGGTGCCGAGCAGGCCGGCGAACACGGCCGGCGAGTCGAAGCGGGGAAGGCAGAGCCAGTCCACCGCCCCGTCCCTGCTGACCAGGGCAGCGGTCTGCATGTCCCCGATGAGTGCGTAGTCCTCGATACGGCCGGCCACGTGGATCTCCAGTTCGCAATGTGGTCAGGGCATCGGCGAGCGGAGGGAGCGAGCGGTCTGCGGGGCCGGAGGTCCACCCCGGGACGTCCGGCCTGCCGGGGGTGGTGGCGGGCCTTGCTGGAGTGTCCGCGGGGCTCGGTCGAGCCCCTGGAGTGGGTGGGGATGAGCGGGAATACGGGGAGGTCCGGTCGCGCATCGGGGACCGGGAGTGTCCTGACCCTCCCACGCCCTCCGCGTGCTCGTGCTGTCGGCGATGCGTCCGAGCAGCTTACGACGGACGAAAGGGGCGAAGCACGCGGACGCAGCCCGGTGTGGCGCCGCAATTCGGCGGAAATGCCGTGCATCGCGAGGGCGCGGCGCAGGATGGTCCGGAAGGATCACCTCCGCCTGGCCCGGCAGGGGGAGCCGGGATGGTCCGGACGGACACCGCGCTCTGGCCCGGTCCGGCGGGTTGTGCGACCGGTGTGAAACCTGTGGCGTGTGATGCGCCGGTCGTGCGCCCCGCGCGCGCTCCCGGCGCGGTGCGCGTGCCTCGATCGGCGTCCGGGTCGCGTCACTGATACCCTGGTATCCCGTGGACCGGCGGGATCAAACGCCCCGGACCAGCCGAACCGACGACCCAGTGAGCGCCGCGCACCGAGCCGGCCTCCCGTCACGGCGAACCCCGAGCCTCCCGCCCACGTCTGCTTCGACACGCGACCCACGGGAGCCCCCTCTTGGCACAGCCCCATTCCGGCAAGGCAGCGAACGGCCGCGCCGTGACGACCAAGCACCTCTTCGTCACCGGGGGTGTCGCCTCTTCGCTCGGAAAGGGGCTGACCGCCTCCAGCCTCGGCGCGCTGCTCAAGGCCCGCGGCCTGCGCGTGACGATGCAGAAGCTCGACCCCTACCTCAACGTGGACCCGGGCACCATGAACCCGTTCCAGCACGGTGAGGTGTTCGTCACCGACGACGGCGCCGAGACCGACCTGGACATCGGTCACTACGAGCGGTTCCTGGACACCAACCTGCACGGCTCGGCGAACGTCACCACCGGCCAGGTGTACTCGACCGTCATCGCCAAGGAGCGCCGCGGCGAGTACCTGGGCGACACCGTCCAGGTCATCCCGCACATCACCAACGAGATCAAGTCCCGGATCCGCCGGATGGCGACCGAGGACGTCGACGTCGTGATCACCGAGGTCGGCGGCACCGTCGGCGACATCGAGTCGCTGCCGTTCCTGGAGGCCGTCCGCCAGGTCCGCCACGAGGTCGGCCGGGACAACGTGTTCTTCGTGCACGTCTCCCTGCTGCCGTACATCGGCCCCTCGGGCGAGCTGAAGACCAAGCCCACCCAGCACTCCGTCGCCGCGCTGCGCAACATCGGCATCCAGCCCGACGCGATCGTGCTGCGCGCCGACCGCGAGGTCCCGCAGGCGATCAAGCGCAAGATCTCGCTGATGTGCGACGTGGACGAGGAGGCCGTGGTCGCGGCCATCGACGCCAAGTCGATCTACGACATCCCCAAGGTGCTGCACGGCGAGGGCCTGGACGCGTACGTGGTGCGCCGCCTGGACCTGCCGTTCCGCGACGTCGACTGGACCACCTGGGACGACCTGCTGCGCCGCGTCCACGAGCCGCAGCACATCGTCAAGGTCGCCCTGGTCGGCAAGTACATCGACCTGCCGGACGCGTACCTGTCGGTGACCGAGGCGCTGCGCGCCGGCGGCTTCGCCAACAACGCCCGGGTCGAGATCAAGTGGGTCACCTCGGACGACTGCGAGACCCCCGAGGGCGCCCGGGCGCAGCTCGGCGACGTCGACGCGATCTGCATCCCCGGCGGCTTCGGCGACCGCGGCGTCAACGGCAAGGTCGGCGCGATCACCTTCGCCCGCGAGAACAAGGTGCCGCTGCTGGGCCTGTGCCTGGGCCTGCAGTGCGTGGTCATCGAGGCGGCCCGCAACCTGGCCGGCCTGCCCGAGGCCAACTCCACCGAGTTCGACGCCGCCGCCAAGCACCCGGTCGTCTCCACGATGGCCGAGCAGCTGGCCATCGTCGACGGCAAGGGCGACCTGGGCGGCACCATGCGCCTGGGCCTGTACCCGGCCAAGCTCGCCGAGGGCTCGATCGTCCGTGAGGTCTACGGCGGCGAGCAGTACGTCGAGGAGCGCCACCGCCACCGCTACGAGGTCAACAACGCCTACCGCGCGGACCTGGAGAAGACCGGCCTGGAGTTCTCCGGCCTCTCTCCCAAGGGCGACCTGGTCGAGTACGTCGAGTACCCGCGCGAGGTGCACCCCTACCTGGTGGCCACCCAGGCCCACCCGGAGCTGAAGTCCCGCCCGACCCGCCCGCACCCGCTGTTCGCGGGCCTGGTCAAGGCGGCCATCGAGATCAAGACCGCGGTCTCCGAGTAGTCCTCCCCGGTCGTTCAC
>NZ_JBHUAL010000373.1:0-3062 GCF_042789775.1 Kitasatospora sp. NPDC056800
TGGCGTCGTCGGTGCGTCCGGCGATGGGGGAGCCGATGGGGATGTCGTGGCCGGCGCCGAGGCGGGTGAGGAGGGCGGCGAGGGCGGCCTGGAGGACCATGAAGAGGGAGGCGCCGTTGTCGCGGGCGAGGTGGGCGAGGCGGTCGTGGGTGTCGGGGTGGATGTGGAAGGGGACGGTGCCGCCGCGGTGGGTGGCGACCTTGGGGCGGGGGCGGTCGAAGGGCAGGGCGAGTTCCTCGGGGAGGTCGGCGAGGTTCTCCGTCCAGTACGCCAACTGCTGTGCGGCCAGCGAGGTTTGGTCGTGGTCGTCGCCGAGGAGGTCCTGCTGCCAGAGGGTGTAGTCCGCGTACTGCACCGGCAGCGGCTCCCAGCTCGGAGCGGTGCCGGTGGACCGGGCCGCGTACGCCCGTGAGAGGTCCCGGGCCAGCGGGGTGGCGGACCAGCCGTCGGCCACGATGTGGTGGACCACCAGCAGGAGCAGGTGCTCCGCCGGGCCGGTGCGCAGCAGCGTCGCGCGGACGGGGAGCCGGGTCGCGAGGTCGAAGCCGCGGGCCGCCTCGCGGGCGGCTTCCGCCGGGGCCTCGGCGGGGGAGGTCTCCCGGACGGCGAGTCCGGTCCAGGCCTCCGTGCCGAGGACCTCCTGGCGGGGCTCGCCGTCGGTCTCCGGGAAGACGGTCCGCAGCACCTCGTGCCGCTCGACCAGGTCGGCCAGCGCCGCCTCCAGCGCGGCGGTGTCCAGCGCCCCGGAGAGCCGGACCGCGAAGGCCATGTTGTAGGCCGCCGAGCCGGGCTCCAGCCGGTTCAGGAACCACAGCCGCCGCTGGGCGGAGGACAGTGGCAGAGCGGCCGGGCGCGGTCCGGGCCGCAGCGCGGGCCGCGTGGAGCGGTCCCGGTGGAGGCGGCCGGCCAGCCTGGCCACGGTCGGCGCCTCGAACACGTCCCGGATCGAGACGGTCGAGCCCAGTGCCGTACGGATCCGGCTGACCAGCCTGGTCGCCAGGAGCGAGTGGCCGCCGAGGTCGAAGAAGCTGTCGTCGATGCCGACCCGGGGCAGGGCCAGGACCTCGGCGTAGAGGGCGCAGAGGCGCTCCTCGGCCGGGGTGCGGGGCGGCCGGGCGGCGACGGGGGTGAAGTCGGGGGCGGGCAGCCGGTTGCGGTCGATCTTCCCGCTCGGGGTGAGCGGGAGTTCGTCGAGCACGAGGACGGCGGCCGGGACCATGTGGTCGGGCAGGTGGTCGGCGGTGTGGTCGCGCAGGGCGGTGGGGTCGGGTGCGGCGCCGGGGGTGGGGGTGACGTAGGCGACGAGGGCGGGGCCGGCGGGGCCGTCGGTGCGGGCGATGGCGACGGCGGTGCGGACGTCGGGGTGGGTGGTGAGGACGGCTTCGATCTCGCCGGGTTCGACGCGGAAGCCGCGGATCTTGACCTGGGTGTCGGCGCGGCCGAGGTAGACGAGGTGGCCGTCGGGGGTCCAGCGGACGAGGTCGCCGGTGCGGTACATCCGGGAGCCGGGCTCGTAGGGGCAGGCGAGGAAGCGGGTGGCGGTGAGGCCGGGGCGTCCGGCGTAGCCGCGGGCGAGTCCGGCACCGGCCAGGTACAGCTCGCCGGCCACACCCGGGGGCACCGGCCGCAGCCCGTCGTCCAGCACGTACGCCCGCATGTTCCAGATCGGACGGCCGATCAGGGTGTCGGCGCCGTCCGGCCCGGCGCACACCTCGCCCCGGGTCGCGACGGCACCGGCCTCCGAGGCGCCGTAGAAGTTGAGCAGCCGGGCCGAGGGCAGGGCCTGCCGGAACGCCCGGACGGTGGCGGCGGGCAGCTGCTCGCCGCTGCAGATCCAGACCGCGCAGCCCGCGACGGCGGTTGGCTCGGCGCTGTCCAGGAAGGCGTTCAGCAGGCTGGGCACGACGGTGAGCCGGGCGATGCCGTGCCGGGCCGTGGCCGCCGCGAGCTCGGGCATGCTCCGGGCCGTGTCGGCGTCGACCAGGACGGTCGAGCCGCCGGACAGCAGCGGCGCCAGCAGCTCGGTGATCCCGTCGATGACGCTGACCGGCGACTTCGCCAGGATCGCGGCCTCCCGCTGCTCGGGGAGTTCCTCGGCGAACCAGGTCAGCCGGTTGACCAGGGCGCGGTGCAGTCCGAGCACGCCCTTGGGCCGGCCGGTGGAGCCCGAGGTGTAGATGACGTACGCCGGGTGGTCGGGCAGCAGCGGGCAGGTGCGGTCCGCGTCCGTGGGGGCGGTGCCGGGGAGGGCGGCCGTGGCGCGTTCCAGTGCCGGGTCGTCCAGCAGCAGGCGGGGCAGGCCGGTCTCCGGCAGCTGTCCGGCGGTCGCGCTGTCGGTCAGCAGGAGGACGGGCGCGGCGTCGTCGAGCATCAGCCGGACGCGGTCGGCCGGGTACGCCAGGTCGACGGGCAGGTGCGCGCCGCCGGCCTTGAGCACGGCCAGCAGGGCGACGACCATGTGCGGCGACCGGGGCGCCGCGAGCGCCACCGTGCTCTCCGGGCCGACGCCCCGGCCGATGAGGTGGCGGGCGAGGCGGTTGGCCCGGGCGTCGAGTTCGGCGTAGGTCAGGGCGGTGGTGTCGCTGCGGACGGCGACGGCCTCGGGGGTGCGGGCGGCCTGGGCCTCGAAGAGGGCGACGACGGTGGTGCCCGGGTGGCCGCCGGCGGTGTCGTTCCACTCGGTGAGGACCTGCCGGTGCTCGTGCTCGGACAGCAGGTCGAGCCGCCCCAGCGGGAGCCCCGGGTCGCGGGCGACCTGGTCGAGCAGCCGGACCAGGCGGGTGACCAGGGCCTCGGCGGTGGCCGGCTCGAACACGTCGGCGCTGTACTCCAGGAAGCCGTCGATGCCGGCCGGGGCGGCGCTCGCGTCCTGCTGTTCGGCCAGGAAGAAGTTCAGGTCGAACTTGACCGAGTCGGCGGCCGGCGGCTCGAAGGCCGCCCGGACGCCGGGCAGGGCCAGCTCGGGACGGGTGTTGTTCTGGAGGACCAGCATGACCTGGAAGAGCGGGTTGCGGCCCATGGAGCGTGCGGGGTCGAGGACTTCGACGAGTCGTTCGAAGGGG
>NZ_JBHUAL010000374.1:0-3050 GCF_042789775.1 Kitasatospora sp. NPDC056800
CCCGCGGGTGCGGGGAGGCCGCCGTCGTTCGCACGAGGGCCGGCTACGGCCGGGTGAAGGTGAGGTGGGTGACGCCGCTCGGGCTGCTCACCGCCTCGGTGCGGAAGCGCTGCTCCAGCCCTTCGAGCCCGTCCCAGAGCCGCTCGCCCCGGCCGAGCAGCACCGGCACCACGACCACGTGCAGGTGGTCGACCAGATCGGCGGCCAGGAAGGCGCGGACGCTGCTCGGGCCGCCGCCGATCCGCACGTCCAGGCCGCCGGCCGCCTCCCTGGCCCGGCGCAGCGCCTCCTCGGGGGAGGCGTCCAGGAAGTGGAAGACCGTCCCGCCGTCCATCTCCACCGAGGGGCGCGGATGGTGGGTGAGCACGAAGACCGGGGTGTGGAACGGCGGGTTCGGCCCCCACCAGCCCCGCCAGTCCTCGTCCTGCCAGGGGCCGCGCTGCGGGCCGAACTTGTTGCGGCCCATGATCTCCGCGCCGATGCCGTCGGCCCAGGTGCGGGCGATCGCGTCGTCCACGCCGGTGCTGCCGCCCTCCTCGCCCTGCATCCGCCGGAACGTCCGGGTGCCGAAGAACCAGCTGTGCAGCCGGCCGCCGGCGTGGCCGAACGGTGCGTCGAGGCTCTGGCCCTCGCCCGTGCCGTAGCCGTCCAGGGAGATCGAGAAGTTGTGGACCCGGACCAGGGACATCGCAGCCTCCGCCGCTCGGCGCCTCGGCGCGCACCGGTCGGCCGCGCCCCGTTTCGCGGGCCACGCTAACCCGCGGCTCCGACGCCATGACGTTCCGTCACCGTCCCGGGCGTGGCGGGTGGGACGGGTGCGGAGCGCGTGGAGGAAGAGGAGGGGAGCGGGGGAGAAGCGGTGCAGCCGTCACGCTATTGTCGTGCCTTCTTCATCCTGAGCACGCCCGGGCGGGCGATGCTTCGTCAGGCTGCCCGGGAGCAGGGCGGCCGGCATCCCACGACTTGGGGGACCGTTCCGATGACCGTACGCCGCACCCTGACCGGACTCCTGGCCGCCGGCCTGATCGCCGCCGCGGCCGCGCTGATCCCGACCGCCCCGGCGGACGCCACCACGGCCGGGCCGGGCGACCTGCCGTTCGGCTCCGCGACCACCGTCGGCCTCCACAACACCTACGACCCGGCGGCCTTCCCGTACCTCGCCCAGGGCCTGGACACCGGCACCGGGATGATCGAGCTGGACCTCTGGCCGAACATCTTCACCAAGCGGTGGCAGGTCAGCCACTCCAACCCGTTCGGCAACTCCAACAACTGCACCGCCGCGAGCACCCCCGCGCAGCTGTACGGCGGCAGCACCGACCAGTACCTGGAGAACTGCCTGGACGACGTCCGGGTCTGGCTCGCCGCGCACCCGGGCGCCGGGCCGCTGGTGATCAAGCTGGAGCTCAAGCCGGGCTACTCGGCCGACCTCGGGATGGGCCCGGACCAGCTGGACGCGCTGATCGCCGACCACCTGGGCTCCGCGGTGCTGCGCCCGGCCGACCTGCTGGCCAAGCCCGGCGGCGGCTCGTACGCGAGCGTCGACGAGGCGGTGCGGGCGGGCAACTGGCCGCGCCGCTCGGCGCTGGCCGGGAAGGTGCTGCTGTACGCGATCCCGGGCACCGTCGAGCTGGGCAACCCCTTCGACACCCTGCACACCGACGTGGAGCAGGGCCGGCACCTGCGCGACCTGGCGGCGGCGGGCCGGATCGGCCAGGCGCAGGTCTTCCCGTCCGTGCTCGGCGCCGCCACCGGCGACCCGCGGAGCCAGTACACCGGCGCGGACACCTCGATCCGGCCCTGGTTCGTGGTCTTCGACGGCGACGCCTCCACCTTCGTCAGGACCATCGACACCGCCTGGTACGACAACGCCCACTACCTGCTGGTGATGACGGACTCCCACCTGGTCGCCCCGGAGATCAGTGCCACCGACCCGACGGCCGACCAGGCGAGGGCCCGCACCGAGCAGCTGGCGAAGGCGCACGCGAGCATCGTCTCCAGTGACTGGCGCCGGCTGGCGTCGGTCCAGTCGCTGGTGCTGTCGCGCGGCTGACCTGGTCAAGTCCTGGGAGGGACAGCGAAGTTGACCGGAGGTGAAGAGTTGGAACGGGGCTTCCGGAGGGCCCGGAGGATCGCCATCCTGGTTGTCATGACCCGAACTCTACGCGCGTGGAAGACCCGCGTCGCCGCCACCGCCACCGTCGCCCTGGTCACCCTCGCGCCGATCGCCGTCGCCACCGAGGCGCACGCCGCGGTGAGCGGCTCGGTGTGCCTGTCGGCCCTGCCCTCCCAGGCCCACACCACCCTCAACCTGATCGCCTCCGGCGGTCCCTTCCCGTACAGCCAGGACGGCGTCGTCTTCCAGAACAAGGAGCGCGTGCTGCCCGCGCAGGCGACCGGCTACTACCACGAGTACACCGTGGTCACCCCGGGCTCGCCGACCCGCGGCACCCGTCGCATCGTCACCGGCAAGCAGTACCACGAGGACTACTACACCGCCGACCACTACGTGACCTTCCGCAAGGTCGACTTCGGCTGCTGACCCGGCCACCGATCCACCGGACAGCCCCGGGCCCCGGCGCCGCACCCCGCGCCGGGGCCCGGGGTTTGCGCTCGGGGCCCGTCCGGTAGCGTCGGCGGCGTCCCGGCAACGACTCCCGGAGGTTCCCGTGCCGCAGATCCTGGTCGACCACTCGGCCGAACTCGACTTCGACCGGACGGCGCTGGCCGCCGAGGTCCACCAGGCGATCACCGAGGTGATCGACACCACGGTGGCGGACTGCAAGACGCTCTTCCGCCCCGCCGGCGGCCATCGGGTCGGCGACGGGACGAGCGGCGAGGCCGTGGTGCTGGTCGAGGTGAAGATCCTGGCCGGCCGCAGCGCCGAGCAGCGCGCCGAGCTGACCGCCCGGGTGCTCGCCGCCCTGCGCGCCCGGATCGCCGGGCCCGCCGCCATCGGCGTCCAGGTCACCGAACTCGACCGGGACACCTACCGGTTCGTCCACCACCCGGGGCACTGACCCGGAAAGCGGCGACGGCGCCGGGCCCGCGGG
>NZ_JBHUAL010000375.1:0-2990 GCF_042789775.1 Kitasatospora sp. NPDC056800
GGCGGGGCGGGGCCGGCGGGGTGCCCCCCCCCCGGGTGGGGCCCGCCCCCAGGCGTATCCTCCCCGCGGGTTCACCCCGGGGGGGGCGGGCCCCGGCGCGGGCCCGGCCCCGTCCACCGTGCGACAAGGCCCCCGTCCGGGGAACTACGCTGTCCGCCGTGACAGAACGGCTGCCGCTCTTCCCGCTGAACACCGTGCTCTACCCGGGCCTGGTGCTGCCCCTGAACGTCTTCGAGGAGCGCTACCGCCGTCTCGTCGCCGATCTGCTCGAACAGCCCGAGGACACCCCCCGGCGGTTCGGCGTGCTCGCGATCAGGGACGGCCGGGAGGTCGCCCGGGTCAGGCCCGAGGAGGGCCCGGCCGGTCCGCTGGACGGCCTCGGCACCGTCACCGGGGACCCGCTGGAGGCGGTCTTCCAGGTCGGCTGCGTCGCCGACATCGCCTCCGTCCAGCACCAGCCGGACGGCCGCTACGAGCTGCTGGTCACCGGCACCACCCGGTTCCGGCTGCGCTCGGTGGACGTCTCCGGCCCGTACCTGACCGGGGAGACGGAGCTGATCGAGGAGCGCCCGGGCGAGGGCTCCGGCGCGCTGGCCTCCGAGGTCGAGCGGGCGTTCCGGGTCTACCAGAAGCGCCTGGCCGGCGCCCGCGAGGCGAGCACCGTCGGCCACCAGGAGCTCCCGGACGACCCCCAGGTGCTCTCCTACCTGGTCGCCGCCGCCTCGGTGTTCGAGACCCCGGTCAAGCAGCAGCTGCTCGCCTGCCCGGACACCGCCCAACGGCTGCGCGCCGAGCTCGACCTGCTGCGCCGCGAGTCGGCCGTCCTCAGCTGGCTGCCGTCGCTGCCCGCCGTCGACCTCACCCGCCAGTCCTTCAGCCCGAACTGACCGAGGACCCCAAGGACCTCAAGGACCCCGAGGACCCCGCATGGCCAAGAAGACCAGGAAGGGCGGCCAGGGCACACCCGCCACCGTCGCCCTGGAAGCCGCCGCCGTCCCGTTCACCGTGCACGCCTACGACCACGACCCGGCCGCCGCCTCCTACGGCGGCGAGGCCGCCGAGGTCCTCGGCATCGCCCCCGAGCGGGTCTTCAAGACCCTCGTCGCCGACGTGGACGGCACCCTCACCGTCGGTGTGGTCCCGGTCGCCGGCCAGCTCGACCTCAAGGCCCTGGCGGCGGCCGTCGGCGGCAAGCGCGCCGCCATGGCCGACCCGGCCGCCGCCGAGCGCAGCAGCGGCTACGTCCTCGGCGGCATCTCCCCGCTGGGGCAGCGCCGACCGCTGCGCACCGTCGTCGATGTCAGCGCGCTCGGCCACCCCACCGTCTACGTCTCGGCGGGCCGCCGCGGCCTCGAAGTCGAACTGGCCCCCACCGACCTCGTCGCCCTCACGAGGGCCGACACCGCCCCCATCGCCCGCTGAAGCACCGTCCCCGGGGGAATGCCCCTCCCCGGGGGAAAAGCGAGGGCGCGGGGCCGGTGCGGGACGACCCGCACCACCCCGCGCCCGACCACGCTCAGCGCTCCGTACCGCTCCCCGGACCGTTTCCGGCGCCGCTGCCCGCACCCGGCCCGGCCCACGGCCCGGTCGGTGCCTGCGCAGAAAGCCCCGCGGAGGGCCCCGCCGAGGGCCCCGTCGGGGGCATCACCGGGGGCCCCGCCAGCGGAGCCTGCGCCACCGGTGCCCAGTACGGCGGCGGGTCCTCCTCCCGCTTCCCGAACGCGGCCGAGAGCAGGAGCAGCACCACCATCGCCGTCATCGGCCAGACCAGCAGCGCCCCCAGCGCCCCCAGGTCGATGCCCGCGTCGAAGTGCCCGCCGTTGCCGACCCGCCGGGCCTCGCCGATCAGGTCGCCGCTCGGCCCGAGCCACCGCCCGATCCGCCAGGCCCCGATCGATCCGAGCAGCCCGCCGACGGCCAGTCCCAGCGCGACCGCGATGCCGCCGCCGCGCCGCCGGGTCACCAGGAAGGCGCCGAGCGCGGTCAGGATCCCGGCCCCCAGGCCGATCAGCACGAACACCGCGTCGGCCCCGGCCCGCTGCTCGCCCTCGGGGTCGGCGTAGAGGATGCGGTCGCCGTCCACCACCAGCGGCACCTTCGGCGCCAGCCAGGCCCACAGCCCGGCCATCACCAGACCGGTCACCAGGCAGGCGACCACGACGCCCGCCCCGACCCGGACCTCCGGCAGCAGCCGCCGCCCCAGCGGGATCGTCCCGTGCCCGAGGGCGGTGGCCCCGTACGGCGGCGCGAACGGGTCGGGCGCTGCGTCCGGCACCGCCTGCACATCGGCGGGCGCGGGATCCGGAGGTGTGTTCGGTACGGTCACGCGCCCCATCGTTTCACGACGGCCACCCGGACGACCCACCCGTACCCGCCACCGTGCCCACCGGTCGTGGGCCCGCTACGCGACGCCCGGCCGCGGGACGCCCTACCGCGAGACCGCCCGCCGGTACGCCCAGGTGGCGACGGCCAGCGACACCACGCCCACCCCCGCGCAGACCGCCAGGTCCACGAGCACCAGCGCCCAGTCCGGGTCCGGCGCGAAGGTCCGCGCGAAGGCGTCCACCCCGTACGTGGACGGCAGCAGGTCCCGCAGCCACTGCACCGGCTGCGGCAGGTGGTCCACCGGCAGCACGCCCAGCAGCAGGGCGGCCGACATCCCGAGCTGCCCGAGCATCGTCGCGATCTCCTGCCGCGGCGCCAGCAGCCCGCAGGCCGCCCCCAGCCCCGACAGCGCGGCCCCGGCCAGCGGCACGACCGCCAGCAGCACCCACAGCTGCCCGAGCGGCAGCCCGAACATCACCGCCCCGAACGCCGCCGTGGCGAGCGTCCCGGGCAGCGTGAAGGAGGCGTACGCGGCGGCCGTCCCCAGCACCACCGAGGCGGCCGGCACCGGCAGCGTCGCGTAGTGGTCGAGCCCGCCGGTGGCCCGCAGCTTCCCGAAGTACTGGGCGAGCAGGTTCAGCGCGACGAACGCCACCACCAGCACG
>NZ_JBHUAL010000376.1:0-2952 GCF_042789775.1 Kitasatospora sp. NPDC056800
GCCCGGTACCGCTCGGTACCGGGCCCTGCCGCGTGCGCGGGGAGGTCAGCGGAGCGCGGCGGCGTCCCGGCGCTGCTTGAGCAGCCCGGCGACGGTGAGCGCCGCGACCAGCACGCCGGCCGCGTACAGCTGCTGGCGGTTGCCGTCGGTGGTGGTCATCAGGGCGAGGATGCCGGCCACGGCGGCCATCGCGATCCAGGTCAGGTACGGGTAGCCCCACATCTTCACGGTGAGCAGCTCGGGGGCCTCGCGCTCCAGCCGGCGGCGCATCCGCAGCTGGACCACGCAGATGAACAGCCAGACCACCAGGATCGCCACGCCGGTGGTGTTCATCAGCCAGGTGAACACGGTGTCCGGCCAGAACTTGGCGGCCAGCACGGCGCCGAAGCCGAACAGACAGGAGGCCAGGACGGCTCTGCGCGGCACCCCGCCGCCGACCTTGGCCAGCGCCTTGGGGCCCTGGCCGCGGCCGACCAGCGAGTACGCCATCCGGGAGGCGCCGTAGATGTTGGCGTTCATCGCGGACAGCAGCGCGACCAGCACCACCACCTGCATGATCAGTCCGGCGGCGGGCACCCCGAGGTGGCTCAGCACGGTGACGTACGGGCCGTCCGCGACGACCTTCGGGTCCTTCCAGGAGACCAGGGTGACCACCAGGGCCATCGAGCCGATGTAGAAGATCGCGATCCGCCACACCGCGGTGCGCACGGCGTTGGCGACGTTCTTCTTGGGGTCGTCGGACTCGGCGGCGGCGATGGTCACGGTCTCCAGACCGCCGTACGCGAAGACCGAGGCGAGCAGGCCGACGATCAGCCCGCTGACGCCGTTGGGCAGGAAGCCGCCCTCGCCGGTGAGGTTGTGCGCGCCGGGGGCGCCGGGGCCGATCACCCCGGCGATGCCGAGCCCGCCGAGGACCAGGAAGGCGATGATCGCGGTGATCTTGATGGCGGCGAACCAGAACTCGAACTCGCCGAAGTTCTTCACCGCGGTGAGGTTGCTGGCGCAGAAGAAGGCCATGAACAGGGCGACCCAGACCCAGGCGGAGACGCCGGGTATCCAGCCGTTGACGATCTTCCCGGCGGCGGTGGCCTCGGCGGCGACGCCGCAGCAGAGCATCACCCAGTACATCCAGCCGGCCGTGATCCCGGCCCAGGGGCCGATCTCCTTCTCGGCGTGCACCGAGAACGAGCCGGAGGCGGGGCGGGCGGCGGACATCTCACCGAGCATCCGCATGATCAGCATGACCAGGAGGCCGGAGAGCACGAACGCCAGGATGATCGCCGGGCCGGCGGCCGCGATGCCGGCGCCGGAGCCGACGAAGAGGCCGGCGCCGATCACGCCGCCGAGGGCGATCATGGACAGGTGGCGCTGCTTCAGGCCGTGGGTGAGCTGCTGGCCACCCGGCGCCGGGGCCGCGGCCGGTCGGGTGCCGTCGGGGGTCCCGGGCGCCGGAGGGGCGGAAGTGGGGGCCATAGGGGTGGTTCCAGACTGTGCGGTATGCGACATGAGCTGTCCAATATCCGGCGCCGCCGCTGTCCATGCCAAAGATGATCGGTTCGGGCCCAGTATGCGGACCATGCCGAAACCCAAAGTGATCATGTTGTGACCAGGGGTTGTCCCGAGTCGGTTCCGACAACGCCCGAGGGCGGGGGTTTGTCCGAAACCGTGCCGTTCGCCCAGTGGATCACCACGTAGGTTCACAGGTGTTCACTCACCTGGACTCTCACGGAGGAGCCCCGATGGCCACTGCCACCACCCCGATACCGCGCCGCGCCGTCCTCGCCGACCTGCTGCCCGCCGCCTCCACCCGCCTCGGCGCCCAGGCCCGCGACCTGGCCCTGGTGGCCGGCGGCGCCGCGCTGACCGGCGTGGCCGCCCAGCTGTCGGTCAACGTCCCCGGCTCGCCGGTCCCGGTCACCGGCCAGACCTTCGCCGCCCTGCTGGTCGGCACCGCGCTCGGCACCCGCCGCGGCGCCGCCTCGCTGGTGCTGTACCTGCTGGCCGGCATGGCGGGCCTGCCCTGGTTCACCGGCGGCGCCACCGGCTGGGCGTTCCCGACCTTCGGCTACGTGCTCGGCTTCGTCGTCGCCGCCGCCCTGACCGGCGCGCTGGCCCGCCGCGGCGCCGACCGCACCCCGGTCAACACCGCCGTCACCATGGTCCTCGGCAGCCTCGCCATCTACGCGGTCGGCGTCCCGTACCTCGCCCTGTCGCTGCACGTCCCGCTCGCCCGCGCCGCCGAGCTCGGCCTCTACCCGTACCTGGTCGGCGACGCCCTCAAGGCCGCCCTCGCCGCCGGCGCCCTGCCGCTGGCCTGGAAGCTGCTCGGCCGGCGCTGACCACCCCCGCCGCGCCGACCGCTCCCCGCCGGCGCCCCCGTTGTCGGGCCCGGGCGCACGCGCATGCCACACTCATGGCATGCGCGTGTACCTGGGCTCAGACCATGCCGGATACGAACTGAAGAACCACCTCGTGGAGTGGCTCAAGGGGGCCGGCCACGAGCCGGTCGACTGCGGGCCGCACATCTACGACGCCGAGGACGACTACCCGCCGTTCTGCCTGCGCGCCGCCGAGCGCACCGCCGCCGACGAGGACGCCCTGGGCATCGTCATCGGCGGCTCCGGCAACGGCGAGGCGATCGCCGCCAACAAGGTCAAGGGCGTCCGGGCCGCGCTGGCCTGGAGCGCGCAGACCGCCGAGCTCGGCCGTCAGCACAACAACGCCAACGTGATCTCCATCGGCGGCCGCATGCACACGGTCGAGGAGGCCACCGGCTTCGTCGAGGTCTTCCTCAAGACCCCCTACAGCGGCGAGGCCCGGCACACCCGCCGGATCGAGATGCTGAGCGAGTACGAGACCACCGGCGAGCTCCCGCCGATCCCGGCCCACCACCCGCAGGGCTGATCCCGCCACCCACCCTCTCCGGCGGCCGGCCGCACGCTCCCGTGCGAC
>NZ_JBHUAL010000377.1:0-2938 GCF_042789775.1 Kitasatospora sp. NPDC056800
GCCGGAGCCACCGCCGCACGGCCCGCGTCACCACAAGCGCTTGATGCCGCGCATGAGTTTGGACCCCGAGCGGACGACGGCCTGTGTTCCCCTGTTCACCAGATCCTTCCCGCCTACCGAGAACTTCGCGATCTTGTCGATCGGCATGAAGGGCAGGAGGCTCTTCTCCCCGAACTTGAAGAGGGAAGCCCGGAACTCCTGGCTGGTCCACCCGTACCCGTAGCCGGTCAGCACGACGCTCACCCCGCTGGCGGCCACCGACGCCACGGTGAGGCCCGCCCAGGCGACCCGCCCGTAAGGGCCCGGGATGTACTTGGCCACTCCGGCCGCAATGCTCAGGTAATTGCTGACACTGTTGGCCAGCTTGGCATACTCACGGGCCGTGGCCCTGGAGTCGTCGCCGGAGTCGATGCCCGCCGAGATCGGCCCGATCGTGTCGTAGGCCGGGTTGTCGGCGGGATTGACGTTGTTCGCGGCGTTCTGCCGGGCCTGCTCCGCCGCCCTGGCCGCTTCCGCCGCCTGCTCCTGCTCGCGCTTGCGGGCCGCGATGTTCCCGGCCTCGTTGGCGGCCTGCCCTGCCTCCTCCGAGCTCTTGCCGGCCGCCAGCGCCGAGGCCCTGGCCTCGGCCGCCGACGCGGCGGCGTAGGCCGCCGAGGCCACCGCGCTGTGGGCCGACACGGCGGCCTGGTTCGCGGAGTAGTTGGCCTGCCGGCTCGCCAGCTTCGCCGTGACGGAGGCGGTATTGGCCTGCTGGGCGGAGGCCGCCGCGGCGGTGGCGGAAGCCGCGGCCTCGGCGGCCCGGTTGCGTGCCTCGTCCGCGTAGCCCTTGGCCTGCGAGGCCGACGCCCGGGCCCGGTCGGCCCACTGGCCAGCCTCCGCGGCGGCCGAGCGGGCCTGGGCCGCGACCGTGGACGCCTCGGCCGCGTCCTGATTCGCCTGCGCCGCGATCCGGGCGGCGCTCGCGATCAGCGCGCGGACCGCCGCCACGTGGGTGGCGGTGTCCTGGTCCTTCTGGGCCGCCCGGTACTGGCTCCGCGCGACGAAGTCGCTCTGCATCGAGTCCGGCCCGGCCATCGCGACCTGTCCGAGGGCCGCCACGGTGGGGCCGCCCTTGCCCATGACGGCGAGTACGGACACCCGGTCGTCCTCGGCCTTGGCCTGCCAGTAGGTGGTGGCCAGGAATTCGGTCAGGGCCTTCGAGGAGCCGTCGTTCAGGGCGGCGTTCCCGGCGTCGGTGACCGCCTTGCCCGCGTTGTTCATCAGCTTGAGGGTCCGGATCCGGTTGTCCTCGGCCTGGACGTCGTGGATGCCCTGGGTGAGGAAGGCCTCGATCTGTGCCGGACTGTCGGCGGCCAGCGCCCGCTGCGCCGCCTCCGCCAGGCCGGGGCCGCCGAGGGTGGAGAACACCAGGGTCTTCTCCCGGTCGTCCTGCCGCAGGGCCTTCGGGTACTGCGACACGGCCCAGCCGATCACGTCCTGGTCGGTGCCGGAGAGTGCGCCCTGGGCGGCCCGGCTGGTCCACGCGCCGCTGCTGGCCATCAGGTTGACGGCGGCCCGGCGGCCGGCGGCGGCCGCCGTCGCGGTGTCGACCGCCGGGTCGGCGGCCTTGGCGACGAGCTGCCGGGTGGCCTCGTCGACCGCTGCCGCCTGGGTCATGGCGGTCTCCCGCGACCGCTCCTCCTCCTGCTCGTCCTTGCGGAGCGTCGTGGCCTCCTCGACCCCGACCTTGGCGTCGGCCTCGAGCTCCTCCTGCTCGCTCTCCCGGGCGAGCACCTCGACCTTCTGCGCCACCGCCACGGCGTCGCCCGCCACCTTCGCGGCGGCCACGGCCGCGTTGGCGTGCTCGGTGGCCTTGTTCGCCCAGTCCTGGGCGTTGCCCGCCTGGTCGGCGGCCGCGTCCGCCGCCTTCGCGGCGTTCTCCGCGTGGGTGGCGGCCCCGTTGGCGGCCGCCTGCGCGTCCTTCGCGGCCGAAGCCGCGCGGGAGGCCAGCGAGTTGGCCCGCTTGGCGGCCGCGTCGGCGGAGGCGGAGGCGCTGCGGGCGAGTGCGGCCGCCTCCGAAGCCCGCCGGGACTGCGCCGTGGCCTGGCCGGCGGACACCCCGGCCGAACTCGCCGCGTCCGCAGCGTCCGCCGCGTTGCGCGCAGCGCTGGCCGCGGAGCTCGCGGAGAGCCCGGCCTGCGCGCCCGAGACGGCCGCGCTCGCGGCGGCGTCCGCGGCACTGCGGGCGCCGGCTGCCGCGTCCCGGGCGGCCTGCGCCGCGTTGCGGGCCGCCTGGGCCTGGCCGGCGTCCTGGCGGGCCGCCGAGGCGGCCTGGTAGGCACGCGTGGCGGCCTGACTCGCGGCCGCCGCGGCACTGGCCGCGCCGCGGGCCGCGTTCGCCGCCGTCCGGGCCGCGGCCACCGCCGTATTGGAGGCCTGGATCGCGGTCCGCGCGGCGTTGGCGGCGCCTTCCGCCGCCTCGGCCGCGCGGTTCGCGGCCCGACCGGCCTTCACCAGGTCGTTCTTGGCCGCCTCGGCTTCCACGGCGGCCTTCTGCGCGGCCTCCTTGGCCAGCCGGGAGGCCTCCTGCGCGCGCTCGCCCGCCGCCTTGGCCGCGTCGGTCTCGGCCTTGGCGCGCTTGCCGGCCTCCGTCGCGGCCTCGACCAGCTGGCTGATCGTCAGAGTCTCCTGGTCACGGGCGCGGGCCAGCTCCAGCCCGCTGTCCAGGAAGTCGGTGATGTCCTCGGCCGTCCCGGTCAGGGCCCGCTGCGCGAGCCTCTGCACCTCGGGGCCGCCGGTCGCCAGGACCTTGGTGACCTGGACCCGCTGGTCCTCCTCCCGGGCCCGGGCGAGGCCCTCGCCGAGGAAGTCCGTCAACGCCTTGGCGGAACCGTCGTCGAGCGCCTTCTGCGCCGCATCCTGGACGGCGCGGCCGCCCGTGCCGATGGCGGCCAGGGCG
>NZ_JBHUAL010000378.1:0-2880 GCF_042789775.1 Kitasatospora sp. NPDC056800
CGCCGCCGCCCCGCCCTTGTCGACCTGGGGGCGGGACGGCGGCGTCACGTCGGCTCAGCGTGTTCCGGCGCGCTTCTGCACGCTGCTGCGCGCTTAGCGCGTCACCGTCCAGGACAGGCTCGCGGTCAGCTTCGCGCGCAGTGCCGGGTCCGCGACGGCCGGGGTCGGGTCGGTGGCGACCGCGGTGAGCACATGCGGCCGGGAGCGCGGCCCGGTCAGCTTGAGCTCGGCCAGGTCCAGTGCGGTGCGGCCGCCCAGCCGGGGCAGCTCCTTCCCGTCCAGGTACCAGCGCAGCCGGGTGCCGGCCACCGGCAGATCGACGGTGAGGCGGTCCGCGGCGGTGAGCCGACTGCCGTTGGCGGTGGGGCTGGTGAGCGGCGTGGCGTGGCGGTAGAAGCCCGCGATCATCGCCTCGCGCCCGGGCAGGTTGAACTCCCGTCCTAGCGAGCGCATGATCGAGTTCTCGGTCGGCCGGTAGAGCCCGGTCGGGTAGTAGCCGCCGCCCTCGTACGCGCCGACCGTGCCGCCGTCCGGCGAGGCCTGGCCCAGCCAGCGCGACCACTTGGTGCCCTGCTGCCGCATCCGGTCGGCGGTCAGGGTGCTGATGTTGGCCTCGGTGGGCTCGCTGCCCTGGTACGTCCCTTGGCCGTCGTACGCGTACTCGTCGGCCAGCTTGCCCAGCGAGTGCCCGGTCTCGTGCACCGCGATCTGCCCGGACTTCGCGTTGCCGCCCGCCACGGTGGCGATCCCCTCGTAGCCGAGAGGGGACTTGACGTCGTTGTAGCCGGCGCCGCCGTACTTCGTGCTGTTGGCCACCACGAGCACCAGGTCCGCCTGTGGGGCCTTCGCCGCGTACGACTCGACCGCCTTCTCGTCCACGCAGAGCAGCCGCTCCACGCCGTCGCACCAGAAGTACGAGCCCAGCGCGGTGTGCCGCACCGTCCCCTGGTCCGGATCCCCGGTGACCCCGGACTCGGGCGATATCGCGGACACCGCCCAGACGTTGAACAGCGCGCGGTAGCTGGCGTAGGGCTCCACGGCGGTCATCTCGCGCCACTTCTGGGCCGCGTCCGCGCGGAACTTGTCCTGCTCCTGCGCGGTGTACCCGTCGCCGATCACCACCACGTCCAGCTTGGCGGCCGGCTCCCCGTTGCGGACCAGCGCCGTCACGTCGCCGTCGCCCCGCATCGGGGCCACGCCCTGGGCGCGGTCGGCGAGATAGGGGGAGACGGCCGGGGCCTGGGCCCGGGAGATGCCGCCGTCCTCGGCGAACACCTCCACCTGACGTGTCGACGGCTTGTCGCCCGCCGGACGGTTGTCGCCCGCCGGACGGGCCCCGGCGGGCGCGGCCCCCAGCACCGCACCAGCGAGTACGGTGGCGAGCAGGGCGGTGGCGGTTCTGACGGTGGTGCGGTGCACGGGGGTCCTTCCGGAGGGAACGGTCTGTGGCCTGCTCCCTTCCCATGGCGATAACCTGACAATCCTGCGTCAGTGCAAGCCGATTCCCGAACCCTCCGGTCACGCACCGGCCCGGGCCGGCCCGAAGGACAGGCGGCCGACCACCGCACAGGCCGCGACGGTGCTCAACCAGGCCAGGACGGCGACCGTGATCGTCACGGGGAACGACCACTGGAACGCCCCGATGAGGACGAGGGAACCGGCGAACGACCCGACGGTGAACACGATGCTCCCGACCTGCACCACGTCCCTGAGGCCCTCCCGGGACCGGTGCAGACCGTGGACGACCGCCGCACTGCCGACGCCGATCAGCAGCGCCACCCCGAGGACGGGCAGCCAGGGCAGCTGAGGCTTCACCGCCCGCTGGCCGCGGTACGAGATCTGCACCACCTCGCCCTTCCAGACCCCCACGTCGATCGTGGTGCCGACCTCCACGTCCTGGAAGAAGGGCTCGCCCACGTCGTACTCGTCGCCGCCCGCGGTCTCGCGCACGACGACCAGCTTGTACGAACTGAGGTCGTTCTCCCGGTCGGTGTCCACCTTCTTCTTCACGACCCGCCCGCTCTCCAGCCGCAGGCAGTCCGCACCCGCCCCGGCCGCCGACGTCCCGCACACCGGGGCCGTCCGGTACGCCACCGTCACGTCGTACGTGCGCACGAAGAGGAGGAACCCGGCCACGACGGGCACCAGCCCCGCCAGCACGATCAGCACCCGCCCCGCCGCCCGGAGCCGCGCCGCCCGCCTGCTCGGCTTGATGACCGGTTCCGTCCCGACACCCATCGCGCCCTCACCCACCCCACGACACCTGCCCGTTGCATCCGGTGCTGATTCCCGGTCGCGGACCGCATGATGCCAGGGAGCACCGGCGGGCGCCTCCGGGATGCCGGATCGACCGGGGCGCCGGGGTAGTGGGCTTCGAGCCCGTGTACGTCGAGCTTGACTGGTACGACGGTCCGCGCAAGGGGCTCACCACCGTCGACGGCGTATCCCACTAATTCCAGTGCCGCGACGCCGACTTCACCGTCGCCCCGACCTCTACCACGCATGGCCCGCGGACGAGCGCGCGATCGCCATGGAACGTGAACAGTGGGCCGCCTACGTCGAGGGGCGTGAGGCTCCGGCGCCTGTACGGGGCCGCGAGTTCGGACGGATAGCGCGATGAGCCGGAAGCACGTGAAGTGCCCGGCTCATTCGCGCTTTTAGTCTTCGTGCGGTGCGTGCTCTTTTTCTCTTCCCAGGGCCCGGGTTTCCGGCTCGGATTGACGGACTGGTGTCCATTTTTCCGAATCCCGGGTCTCGTTTCCTCTTCTTCAGCCTGTTTGTTGTGGTTAGGGGAAGATGTTTTGGCCGGGGGTGAGGGTGTGGGTGGGGTCGTAGGTGTTTTTGGCGTTGGTGAGGGTGGTCCAGTGGGGGCCGTAGTGG
>NZ_JBHUAL010000379.1:0-2819 GCF_042789775.1 Kitasatospora sp. NPDC056800
GTCGCCGCCGAGGCCGGCGATGCGCTCGCCCTCGACGGCGAGGCGGTCGCCCTCGACGACGCCGCCGGGCAGGACCAGCCGGGCACCGGCCAGGGCAGTACGGTCACGGTCCGCGGTGGTCACGCGGTCACCTCCATGGAGAGCAGATCCCAGGCGAGCAGGCCCGCGCCCAGGGACGCGGCGGTGTCTTTGAGCATGGCGGGTACGACCTTCGGGGGCATCTGGAAGGTCAGTCGCCCGGTGACCGCCGCGCGCAGCGGAGTGAAGAGCGTGTCGCCGGCCTCGGCCAGCCCGCCGCCGACGATCACGGTGGACGGGTCGAGCAGGCTCTGGGCCAGCACGATGCCGTCCGCCAGGGCGTCGACGGCGCGCTGCCAGACCGCGAGGGCGCGGTCGTCCCCGGCGTCCACCGCGGCGGCGCAGGATGCCGCGTCGGCGTCGGGGTCGCCGCTGGTCTCGGCCCAGGCGCGGGAGACGGCGGAGGCCGAGGCCAGCGTCTCCAGGCAGCCGCGGGCGCCGCAGCCGCACTGCGGTCCGCCCGGGCGGACCACGACGTGGCCGATCTCGCCGCCGTAGCCGTGCGCGCCGGCCTCGATCCGGCCGTCGATGCCGATGGCGCCGGCGATGCCGGTGCCGAGGGCGATGAACAGGAAGCGGTCGACGCCGCGGCCGGCTCCGAGCCGGCCCTCGGCCAGGCCGCCGGAGCGCACGTCGTGGCCGAGGGCCACCGGCATCGCGCCGCCGTCCGGTCCGGCCAGGCGCTCGCCGAGGAGCTTGCGCAGCGGGAGCTCGCGCCAGCCGAGGTTGGCGGAGAAGACCGCGATGCCGTTCTTCTCGTCGATCGTGCCCGGGACGGCGACACCGGCCGCGAGCGGGGCGACGCCGAAACGGCTGCGGCCCTCGTCCGCCAGGTCGGTGGCGAAGTCGAGGATGGCGGCGACGACGGCGTCCGTGCCGTGCTCCCGCCCGGTCGGTCGGCGTGCCTCGAACAGCACGGAGCCGTCCTGGGCGAGCAGCGCGGCCTTCATGCCGGTGCCGCCTACATCGAGTGCGATGACGTGCTTCACGGAGGACAGTTTCCCTTGGGCGGGTAGAAGAGGTCTAGTCCAGTTGTCGGATTGGTCTGGTCCATACTGGGTGAGCTTTGTCGCAGCTGCGGGGGTGTGCGCGGCTTTGCGCCGGGGTGCGGGGCGGGCGCGGACCGGGGTGAGTGGGGGTTTTGTTGCGCATTGTGCAATGACGCCGAGCACTTCGATAACTACTGGGGCGGCGCCGGGCGGTGGTGTGGACCGGTGGACGACGGGTTTGGGAGTGTTGCGCGTCCCCCTGCCGGATTCCCCCGTTCCGACTGCGTTCATCCCCCGTTCCATCCCCCGTTCCATCCCCCGTTCCATCCCCCCGAAGGCGGTACCCGCGTTGAACAGGCGCGTCCACGTTCCCACCCGTGTGCTCGGCGGTGCGCTGGCCGGAGCACTGGTCCTCACCGCGGTCAGTGCCTGCGGCGGGCAGGACGACGGGCCGGTCACCCTCAGACTGGTCGCCGCCGACTACGGGGAGAGCCCCGAGACCAGCTCCCAGCACTACTGGGACGCGGTCGCCAGGGACTTCGAGGCGGCCAACCCTGGGATCAAGGTCAGCGTCGAGGTGGACAGCTGGACCGAGATCGGCAAGAAGGTCGAGGACATGATCGCGGCCGGCAAGTCGCCGGACCTGCTCCAGACCGGCGGCTTCGCGGACCAGGTCGCGGCGGACCGGCTGTACCCGGCCTCCGACGTGCTCTCGGTGGACACCCAGGCCAGGTTCCTGGACACCTTCGCGCACGCCGGGCAGGTGGTCGGGACGCAGTACGGGATCCCGTTCGTCTCCTCCTCGCGGGTGCTCTTCTACAACAAGGCGGTCTTCCGGCAGGCCGGGATCACCCAGCCGCCGGCCACCTGGAACGAGCTGCGGCAGGACGCCGAGAAGATCAAGGCCAAGGTGCCGGGGGTGACCCCGTACGGGCTGCCGCTGGGGCCGGAGGAGGCACCGGCCGAGTCGATGCTGTGGACGCTGAGCGGCGGCGGCAGCATCTCCGACGACGTCGGCAACTACACCATCGACAGCGCCCAGAACCAGGCCACCTTCGGCTGGCTGAAGAGCAACCTGGTGGCCACCGGGCTGACGTACCCGGACCCGGGCAAGATGAACCGCACCCCGGTGTTCCAGGACTTCGCCGCCGGGAAGGTCGCGATGCTGAACGGGCACCCGACCCTGCTGCGGATGGCGACCGCCGGGAAGATCGAGTTCGGCACGGCGCCGATCCCGAAGAAGGACGGCGTCGGACGGACTGGGAGCCTCGGGGTCGCGGACTGGATGATGGCGCTGAAGGCGAACGGGCACAAGAACGAGATCAAGAAGTTCCTGGCGTTCGTCTACGGCAAGGACAACCAGCTGAAGTTCGACGAGCAGTACAACCTCCTGCCGGTCACCCAGGACGCGTTCGCCCAGATGTCGTCCGACCCCAAGCACGAGGACCTCAAGCAGTTCGCGGTCGGGCTCAGCAACGCGAGCTTCTACCCGTTCGGGGACCCGGCCTGGGGCGAGGTCAGCAACCGGATCAAGGCCGGGATCGGGCAGGCCGTGACGGGGGACCCGAAGCAGGTGCTCGAAGGACTGCAGGACGCGGCGGTGAAGGAAGCGGTGAAGGTCCGCAAGTAGCAGGTCGTGGGGGGCGGGGGGGGGGTGGGCCCCGGCCCCCCCGGGGGGGGGGCGGCCGGGTGGGGGGGGGCGGGGGGGGGGGGAGGGGGGGCGGCCCCGGGGGGTGGGTTATAAAAAAAAGA
>NZ_JBHUAL010000380.1:0-2816 GCF_042789775.1 Kitasatospora sp. NPDC056800
GGAAGTCGGCTCGGCCGACTTCCTGCGCGGTGTTGTGATGCTGCTCGCTTCCCTCTTCCCCGGGGCCCCTCCCCCCTCCCCCCACCCCACCCCACCCCACCGCCCACCACCCACCGCCCACCGCACCCACAACCCACCCACCCACCTCGTACCCCGAGCGGTGGTGCCCCGTCCTCTCTGCCGGTCCGTGCCCGTGCCCGGTCTGTGCCCGTGCCCGGTCTGTGCCCGTGCCCGGTCTGTGCCCGTGCCCGTGCCCGTGCCGTGCCATGGCCTGTGCCTTGCCCGGGGCAGGGCACAGGCCATGGGAGGCCTCGCACCCGCCCGTGGGGCTTGTCGGCCCCGGCCGGGGGTCCGTCGGGACGGCGGGCCCACCCCGGCCGTCGGCTCGTACGGCCGGGTGGGTGCCCGTGGTCCCGTGGGGAGGCCGGAGGCTGCCGAGCCGTGCAGCCGCCGGGCCTGCTCCCGTCAGACTCGTTCTTCTTCTCCTCCTCCGTTCCTCACCCCGGGGGCAGCGGCTGCCAGCAGGCGCCCCCATCCGGGTGCCCCCCCCGCCCCACGCGCCGTGGCAAGCCGGCCCCCGCCGACACCACCCACCCCGCCGCCCCCCCGGGGCGCCCCCCCCCTCCTCATTTTTACTTATCCCCCCCCCCCGGCCCCCCCCGGGGGCGCGGGGGGCGCCCGCGCCCCCCCCAGTCCGGGTGCCCGCGCAGCCGCAGGCGCCGTGGCATGCCGTCCCCGGCCGAGACCTCGCACCAGCCGTCCACGCTCGGTGGGCGCCCGCCGTCCAGGAACACCTGGATGTGCAGGGCCGCCAGGCCGGCGACCGCCGTCGCGAGCGCCGTGTCGCAGGCCGGGGTACGGGCCCGGCCGGGCCCTCCGTCGGCCAGCTGGGCCAGGACCCTCGGCCAGGCGGCGTCCTCGTCCTCCCGCCGCAGCACCAGGCAGTGCCCGCAGGCCGACATCCCGGGGATCACCAGTGGCCCGATGACGCCGAACTCCTCGACCACGCCCACGTAGAGGTGAGGCACCCCGGCCCGCAGCAGCAGCCGGGCCTCGTACGTCCCGCCCGCGAAGGCGGCACTGCCGTCCCGGGGCGCGAGGACCACGAAGTCCGGTGGCGGGTCCCCGGGCCGGCGGCGGGGCACGGGCGCCGGTGGCCGCCCCGCCGCGCGCTGCACGGCCTCCCGGGCCGCCGTCGAGCGCAGCCGGCCGACGTCCCCGGGCGGCAGCCCGGCGGGGGAGCAGTCGCCGGGTTTCACCCGGCCGGTGTCCGCGACCGTGACCGTGCCGGTGCCGCCCGCCGCGAGCACCGCCGCCACGGCGGCGCCGACCCGGCCCGCGCCGCGCACCTCGATCCGCGCGTCGGCCCGGCGGCCCAGGACCGCCGGTGCGGCGCCTGGCCCGGAGTGGACCAGGGAGAGCGAGGCGAGGTCCGGTTCGAGCAGGTCCCGCTGCTGCGCGGGGAAGCGGGCCAGCGCGCGGCGGCCGGCCTCCGCGTCGTCCAGCAGGCCGGTCTCCTCCAGGCCGGTGAGCAGGGTGTCGGCCGGTTCGCGGCCGAGCCCGATGCGTTCTCCCTCGTTCAGGAGCTCCGGTCGGTCGCGCGTCCCGTCGAGCAGCGCGAGGAAGTCGCAGAGGGTCTTGTCGGCGTTGCCGAGCACCCCGGCGAACCGGGTGACGGTGCCGAACTGCAGGGTCTCCGAGTCCCGCCAGCTGCGGGACAGCGCGGGCTTGAGGGCGAGGCGCACGACGATCTTCCTTCCGATCGTTTCCGGACGGCTGACCGCAGCTTGCCCCATCACGCCGATGTCGTGCGCAGAGTTATCCACAGGTCTGTGCTTATGATCACCCCATCCGTTCGCACGCCCTGTGGATAACTGGCCATCCTCCCCGATGTCGCTTTCCGGACACCCCCCGTCGACTTTTCGTTCCCGATCGCTCCATGAAAGATTCCGGCCATGGCAGCGGACTTCTGTCCGTGGTACCGGGTAACGTCGTGTGCCATGGCAGCCGAGCGGGACTCCCATCCACCGGCGTCGCGTCGGCGTGCCCCCGCAGCGTCCGGGTCGCAGGTCGCGGCGCCGAACACGCGCGGGCGCCCGGACCAGCGGCAGCAGCCGAGGCCGGCCCCGTCGCAGCCGCCGCCCGCCGGTGCCACGGCCCCCGAGGCGCACGACCGCAGCCGGGTCGAGGTGCGCCGCAGCGCCCGCCGCAGCCGTACCGTCTCCGCCTACCGCGAGGGCGACCGCACCATCGTGCTGATCCCGGCCCGGATGTCGCACGCCGAGGAGCAGCGCTGGGTCGCGCAGATGCTGGAGAAGCTCGCCGCCCAGGAGTCCCGGCGGATCCCCGGGGACGAGGCCCTGATGGCCCGGGCCCGCGAGCTGTCGGCCTCCTACCTGGACGACCGCGCCCGGCCCAGCCAGGTCCGCTGGGTCACCAACCAGAATTCCCGCTGGGGCTCCTGCACCCCCAGCGAGGGGACGATCCGCCTCTCCCACCGTCTTCAGGGCATGCCGGAGTACGTGCTGGACTACGTGCTGCTGCACGAGCTGGCGCACCTGCTGGTGCCGGACCACGGCCCGGCGTTCTGGGCGCTGCTGGAGGCCTACCCGCGGACCGAGCGGGCCCGCGGCTACCTGGAGGGCGTGGTCTCCGCGGCCCGGCTGCCGCACATCCCCGGCGCCCGGCACGCCGCTCCGGGGCCGACCGGGCCCGATCAGGCAGCCTCCTGCGACTGACGCCGCGGTGATGTGGGAGCCACGGGCCGGCCGGTCCGACCGTAGGAACGACGGAAGGGGGCGCGGGCCACATCGGCC
>NZ_JBHUAL010000381.1:0-2769 GCF_042789775.1 Kitasatospora sp. NPDC056800
CCTCGACGACGGGCGCGCTACCGGCGGGCGCCGGCGACCGACGCGCTACCGGCGACCGACCGGTCCTGGGAGTCCTCGCCCTGGTCGTCGTCGCCCCAGCCGTCACTGCGGTCGCGGTACAGGGTGAAGCGGTCGTACAGCACCGGCGTCGGGAGCGGGGCGGCGGCGGTGGCCGGGACGGAGTGGTAGTAGCTGACGGTGATGGCGGTCCGGCCGCCGGGCACCGTCCCCGGGTCGACGTCGAAGACCGCGACGCCGTAGGGGTAGCGGGTGTCCGGGTCGGTGACGGCGGACCAGTGGGCCTTCTCCTTGGCGTCCGGGTCGGCCTTGTAGGTGAGGCGCTGGGTGCGGACGGTGGCCTCGCGGACGCCGTCGGCGTCGGCGGGCAGGTAGACGTCGTCGTGCCCGGCGGTGCCGCCGCCGCCGAGGATCAGGTGGACGGTGCCCTGCGAGGTGTCGATCTGCCGCAGGTCGTCGTCGGCGACGGCCGGGGTGAGCAGGCCGCCGGGGGCGGTGCCGCGCACCGGGTGGGTGCGCTCGTAGTCGTGGTCGTGGCCGGCCAGCACGAGGTCGACGCTGTGGCGGTCGAGCAGCGGCAGCAGCTTCTCCCGGATGCCCATGTCGCCGCCGTGGCTCTGGGCGGAGGAGGACATCGCGAACTGGTGCAGGTAGACCACGATCCAGTCCACCGAGCTGCCACCCCGGGCCCGCGTCAACAGCCGGTCCAGCCAGCGGAGTTGGGCACCGTCGCTGTACCCGCTGATGTAGATGGACTGCCCGGTGGCCGGGTCGATGCTGGCGTCGTCCTCGACCGCGATCTCGTTGCCGTCCAGGCTGACGAAGAGCACCGAGCCGATCTGGAAGCCGTACCAGGTGCCGCAGTGGTCACGCGTGCCGTTGTCCGGCAGCTCGAAGCGGGTCAGGTAGGAGGCGTAGCCGAGCTCCCCGCCACCCGCCTCGACCTCGTGGTTCCCGGGTGTGGGCATCCACGGGCGGTGGGCGGCCGATGCGGACATGTTGTTCATGAACGCGTTCCAGGCCTGCGGCTGGCGCTGCGGGTTGTTGTTGGCGTACGCGAGGTCGCCGTTGAGCAGGTGGAACAGCGGGTCGAACCCCTCGACCTGACGGACCGCCGCCGCGCCGTGGATGGAGGACTTGCTGAACACGTTGTCGCCGGTGCCGAGGTCGCCGAAGCTGGTGAAGCGGAACGCGGCCCGGCCGGGCGCGGGGGCGGTGCGGAAGGTGCCGCGGACCGGCTGGGCGCCGTCGTGCAGCACCTCGTAGACGTACGTCGTGTCGGGCCGCAGGCCGTCCAGGCGGGCGTGGTGGGTGAAGGTCTCGACCTTGTTGAGGCCGTCCACGTAGCTGCGGCTGCGCGCGTGCACCGTCCGGCCGGCGCCTTCGCGCGGGGTGCCGATCCGCACCCGGGGACGGTTCACGGACGCCGCCGTCGCCCAGGAGACCGTCATCTCGCGGGAGGGCTCGTCGCCCCACTGGAGGTGGATCTGCTCCGGGCCGGGCGTACCGGCCACCGCCGGCTGGGTCCACAGCAGGGTGGACGCGGGCAGCGCGGCGAGCGCACCGGCCGCCGCACCGGTGCGAAGGACCGTCCTTCGAGACGTACGGGATGTGCGGGAAGTACGAGAGGGTTGTGCCGCCACTGCCGCCTCCTGGGCTCGGGGAAACGCCGAGGAGGCTCCCAGCCGCACCGCACGGCCGGGTCACGCCCAGCCGTGCGGACGGCGAACGGCAGCCGAACGGCGGGTGGCCGGGAACCCTCGGTGCACGACCTTGTCCCCGGTCGGCCGGGCGGCGCGGGAGCCCCGAGGTCGCGGCGCGCGGGCCGGGGCCGCGACGACGGCCGCCGGCGCCGGAAGCGGGCGGCAGGCGCACCAGCGGCGAGGTGACGAGGCACCAAAGCGACGAAACGGCAAGGCGACGAGGAGTACGGCCGATCGGCCGCCGACCACCGGGGTGGCCCCGGACCGCCGTGCGGGTGACCCGTCGGACGTGTCGTCCACGGAACGCACCGTCCGGCGTGCATGGGTGGGAGTGCGCCGCCCCCGTGGACGGCGCCGGTCTTGTCCCCGAGTCTGAGAGCCGCCCATGCCTCCCACCGTTCGCCTGCGCCGCATCGTCCCGACCGCGCTCTGCGCCCTCACCGTGGCCCTCGCCGCCCCCGCGGCCCACGCCGCGCCGCCAGGCCGCGACAGCCGGTCCGACCCCGGGAGGGAGGGCGGCGGCTCGTACGACTGGGACCGCGTGGCGGCCTGCGAGAGCAGCGGAAACTGGCGCATCAACAGCGGCAACGGCTACTACGGCGGCCTCCAGTTCGACCAGCCCACCTGGCGGGAGAACGGCGGCCTCGGCTACGCCCCGCGCGCCGACCTCGCCAGCCGCGAGCAGCAGATCGCCGTCGCCCAGCTCCTGGCCGAACGTCGCGGCCTCTCCCCCTGGCCCGTGTGCGGCGCCCGCGCCACCCACGGCCAGGGCCGCGACAACGCCCCGCCGCCCCCGGCCCACGCCCACACCCACACCCACGCCGCCCCGGTCGAGTCCGAGGACGGCACCTGGACGGTCCGCGAGAACGACACCCTCGCCGACCTCGCCGAGTCCCTGCGCGTCCCCGGCGGCTGGCCGGCGCTCTACGAGCTCAACCGCGACGCGGTCGGCGAGGACCCGGACCTCATCCATCCCGGACTGGTCCTCGAACTCCCCTCCTAGGACCGGTCGAACCCGACCGCCGCCCGCGCCCGCCCAGGCGCGGGC
>NZ_JBHUAL010000382.1:0-2726 GCF_042789775.1 Kitasatospora sp. NPDC056800
AACACCCCCACCCCGACCCACCCCCCGGCGCCCTTGCCCCCCCCCCCCACCCCCCCCGCAACCGATCAGCCAGGCCAGGACGCCGCCCGCCGCACGACTGACCAGAGCAACAGCCGGAGGGTCCTGCTCCGGCATGACCCGCCCCGGTGCGGCCCGGCGGATTCAGGGGGCCGTCGGCGGGGCGAGGTCCTTCGTCATGAAGACCCTGCTGGTGCCCGGCGGGTCGCACGGGACGTCGCCCAGGCGTCGCCAGCCGTGCTTCGCGTAGAACCCGGGCGCCTGGAAGCTGATCGTGTACAGCACCGCCGTGCGGCAGCCACGTGCGCGGGCCTCGTTCTCGGCCCGGTGCAGGATCTCGCTGCCCAGGCCGCCACCGCGCAGCTCGCCCGGCAGGAAGAACAGGTCGAGGAAGAACAGCCCGAGTGAGGTGCGACCGGTCAGACCGCCGATCACCCGGCCGGTCCGGGAGTCGCGCACCAGGACGGCCAGCGGGCGGCGGTCGTCGATGGCGGTCGTGTCGGTGTTGAACCGGTCCAGGGCATCGGAGACGAGCGATACGTCGGTGGGCTCCGGGGCATCGGTGACCGTGAGGCCGATGCCGGGCCAGGGGTTCGGTGGGGTGATGTCGGTGGCGGGCATGAGGTTCCCAGGGCGGTTGGCGGAAGGGGTACGGGCGGAGGACGCGGTGGCCTCGGCCGGTACGGGACGATAGGGCGCGGACGCTTCGGCCCGACCCGAATCGAGACCGACGACAATCGAAGGCATGGACGATCAGCGCGAGAGCCGGGACGTCGGCGTGGACCTGGCCGTCGTGGCCAGGCTGCTGGCCGACGGCACCAGGGCGGACTTCTGTCTGGCCCTGCTGGACGGCCGGGCCTGGACGGCCAAGGAACTGGCCCGCCACGCCGGTGTCGCGGCCTCGTCCGCGACCGAGCATCTGAACGTGCTCGTACGCGGCGGACTCCTCGTCGAGGAACGGCACGGGCGCCACCGCTACCTGCGAATGGCCGACCCGCGTGTGATGGCCCTGATCGAGAGCCTCGCCGCGCTCGCGCCGCACCGCGCCCCCGGACCGCGTTCGCTGTCGGGCTCGGGGCGGCAGCGGGCCCTGGCCCGGGCCCGGCTGTGCTACGACCACCTGGCCGGGGAACTGGGCCTGGCCGTCACCGACTCGATGGCCGATCGCGGCCTGCTGGGCTGGGGAGCCGATCCGTCGCTCACCGCCAAGGGGGCGGCCTGGCTCGGAGACCTGGGCATCGCACTGCCCGACGCCTCCCGCAGGCCGCTGGTACGCGCCTGCCTGGACTGGACCGAACGGCGCCCGCACCTGGGCGGGGCCGTCGGCGCCGCCGTCTGCGGGCACGCCCTGGCCGCGGGGTGGCTGACCCGGATCGGAACCACCCGTGCCCTCGCCGTCACGGATCTGGGCAGACGTGAACTGCGCGCGCACCTCGGACTGCCCGCGACCACCGACATGCCGTCCCGGGACCAGCAGGCGGACTAGCCTCCCCGGGACGCTCGGGGCCGGGCGCGAACGGGGCCCGCGCGAGGAGTCGGCCGGGCCGACTTCTCGCGCTCCCGGCCGCGCGGCGCTACGGGAGCACCGGGCGCAGGACCTCGGCCACCCGGGCCTTGACCACCTCGCCGTGGACGAGCAGGGCGGGCCGGCCCCCGCGCTCAACCGAAACACCGAGGTCCGCCAGCACATACAGGGCTCGCAGGGTGCGGACGGTGTTGGAGGCCCAGACCGGCATCGGCCCGCGCTCGTACGGGGCGAGGGCCTCGGCGATCGGCGACAGCCAGGCGGTCGACCGCTCCGGTGTCAGGTCGGGGCGGGTGAGGACGAGGGCCACGGCCTTGGCGAGCCGGTCGTCCTCCCGCTCCGCGAACAGGTACTCCGTCGGGGCGAGCAGGCGCTCGGCGGCGAGCGCGAGCAGCGGTTCGGGGTCGACCTCGGGCCGCAGGCCGAAGGCCCCCAGCAGGTCCGCCCCGTGCGCCACCGCGTGCAGCCACCCGAGCGCGTCGTCACGGCCCCGCAGGTCGGTCTCCGCGCGGTACCAGCCGGCGAACGCGTCGAGCCACGACGGCCTGAGCACCCCCTGACCCACGATCATCTTCAGGACGAGCGGGGCGAACGTCCGGGCTTCGATCCGCGGATCGGTGAAGCGCCCCGCCATCAGGTCCCCGAGCCCCAGGCACCGCTCGCCGTCGATCACCCCGCCCCGTATCCAGGCGTCCAGCACCGCATACGGGTAACCGTCCCTGACCTCCGGGTCCGGATCCCCCAGAGCCACCGCCAACTCCGCGGTCAGTTCGTCCAGCCCGCGCCCCGGGGGAAGAGCGCAGTCGTTCTCGTAGATCTCACGCCAGTTCGTCACGCGCGGACCCTACCGGCGGCCGCCGAGCCCTTTCACCTGCATTTTTACCCTCGCCGGCAAGGCCTCGACCGGTTGGCTCCGATCAACACCCGCCCGAAAAGGATCATCACTCCGATAAAATCGAGTCCGTCGAGCACAGGGACGACAAGCGGCTGGACTTGCAACGACGCGAACAGGCTCACCGCCTCGGTCGTGATGGGCGATCCCGGCACGGCGCCGGACACCCTGCACCTGACCGTCGTCGCCCCCTGCGTCCCGCGCGGCGCCGGCCGGGGGGCCTCCGCGAGCGGCTGACGGCGAACCCCCGCCCGGTCCCGCGTGGGAAGTCGGCCGGGCCGACTTCCCACG
>NZ_JBHUAL010000383.1:0-2666 GCF_042789775.1 Kitasatospora sp. NPDC056800
GGGCGGGGGCGGGGCCCGGCGCCCCTCCCCCGCCCGCGCGCCGCCCGGGTCAGGAGGCGGTGAAGGAGACCTGGTCGACGGTCCAGAAGGCGCTGTTGGTGCCGGTGTAGCGGAACTGGAAGCGGGCGGTGGTGGCGCCGGCGGGGACGGTGACGGGGAGGTTCTCGACGGTGTTGAGGTCGCTGCGGTAGGACTTCACCAGCTGCGGGGCGCCGTTGTCGAAGACCACGTAGACGTCGCCGGTCTGCGGCCCGTCGACCTTGTAGTTCGTGGCGAAGGACAGCACGCCGCGGCTCGCGCCGGAGACCGGGTAGGCGGGGCCGACCAGGGTGGAGTCGAACTGGCCGGCGCCGTGCGCCTTGTCGTCCCACTCGTCGGAGTCGGCGACGGCGAACACGTTGCGGGCGCGCACGTTGGTCTCACGGGACTGGCCGAGCTGGGCGGCCGTCCAGAACTCGTCGGTGGCGAAGGTCCAGCCGCGCCACTCGGTGACCCCGCCGCTGGGCATGCGGGAGTTGTCGATGCTCCAGCCGGCCGGCGGGGTGTGGGTCCAGCCCTTCACCCCGGCCGGGATGCCGCTCTCGTCGGCGCGGGCCTGAAGGCTCGGGCGCAGCGCGTCGAAGGCGTCGGGGGCGATCTCGTCGATCGGGCGGCCGTCGAGCTTCCAGGCGGGGTCGAGGGCGACGCCCTCGTGCTTGAGGACGGTGGGGGCGATGTCGACGGGCTTGACGTCGTAGCGGCGGGAGCCGGGGGCGTAGCCGGTGCCGTTGGCGATCAGGAAGGTCTGGCGCTCGTTGGCGCTGTTGCCGCCGTGGCCGCCGGCGTCGGTGTGGCCGTGGTCGGTGGTGACGACGACCAGCCAGTCCTCCGAGGCGTACGTGGGGCGGGACTTGACGGCCTGGAGGACCTGGCCGACCAGGGCGTCGGCGGAGTGCAGGGCGGCCGCGTACTCGGGGCTGGTGCCGCCGTGGTTGTGGCCGGCCTCGTCGACCTGGTCGAAGTGCAGGAAGGTGGTGTCGGGGTTGCCATGGGCGAGGTAGTCGACGGCGTCGGCGGCGGTCTTGGTGTCGTTCTCGCTCTCCTGGAGGCGCAGGTCGGCGCGGCCGTTGAAGACGTTGCCGGCGATGGGGTTCCAGGAGCCGATCACCAGGGTGGAGGTGGTGGGGTCGGCGTTCTCCAGGCGGGTGGCGAAGTCGGGGAACAGGTCGAAGCGGGAGCCGGTGAAGCTGTTGTCCTTCACCTGGTGCTTGTCGGGCCACGCGCCGGTGGCGATGGTCGACCAGCCGGGGCCGGAGAGGGTGGGGGCCAGCGGGTTGGCGTAGAGGTTGCTGGTGGCGGTCATGCCGCCGGCCATCAGGGCCTTGAGGGCGGGGGCGTCGGCGGTGAGCAGCTTGTCGTAGCGGGTGCCGTCGACGCCGATGACCAGGGTCTTGGCCTGCTTGGTGCCGTTCGGCAGGCCCTGGTAGGGGCCGGCGGCGGCCCCGGTCGCGGCGGGGGCGGCGGCCGTGGCGGCGGTGGTCGGTGCGATCAGCGCGGCGGCGGTGGCGGCGAGGGCCGTGGCGGCGGCGAGGGCGGCGGTGCGGGAGGTGCGCATCGAGGGCTCCCAACTGGTCGTCAGTGCGGTGCAGTTGCACCGGGAGTGAGGATGCGCCGGGCGGGCGAGGACGGACCCTCGCCGGATCCACGGTTGTATGAACAACCGCCGAAATTCAGACCAGACCCGTTACGCTTCCGTGATCGACGGCCCCGGGGCGCCGGGCTCGGCCCGTACGGCCCGGTGCGGCCCGGTGCGGCCCGTACGGCGCTCGGTAGGCTTGCGCGGTGAACCACCCCATCTCCCGGGCCGGCCCCGAAGCCGCCCGCGCCGGCGTCCCCGAGCACGGCCGGGTGCCCAAGTACTACCTGGTCAAGGCGCGGCTGGAGGAGCTGGTCGCCGAGCTCGGCCCGGGCGGGCGGCTGCCCACCGAGGCCGATCTGGCACAGCGTCACGGCGTCGCCCGGGCCACCGTGCGCCAGGCCCTGCGCGAGCTGCTGCTGGAGGGCCGGCTGCGCCGGCAGGGCCGGGGCACGGTCGTGGCCGGGCCGAAGATCGAGCAGCCGCTGTCCCTGAGCAGCTACACCGAGGGCGTCTCGCGCCAGGGCCTGCGCCCCGGGCGCACCCTGATCGGCCTGGACCGGCTGCCCGCCGACGCGGCGGTGGCCCGGCTGCTGGAGGTCCCCGAGGGCGAGCCGCTGTGGCACCTGGAGCGGGTGCTGCGCGCGGACGAGGAGCGCGTCGGGCTGGAGTCCACGTACGTGCCGGTGGCCCGGGTGCCCGCGCTGGACCGGGACTTCGACCCCGAGGGGTCCTTCTACGGCTACCTGCGCGAGCACGGGGTGCGCCTGGGCGCCGCCGAGGAGCGGATCGAGACGGTGCTGGCCACCCCGCGCGAGGCGCTGCTGATCGGCACCCCGCCGGCGCTGCCGATGCTGCTGCTGCACCGCCGCAGCCTGGACGCCGCCGGGCGCCCGCTGGAGCAGGTGCGCTCCCTGTACCGCGGCGACCGGTTCAGCTTCACCCTCGCCCTCGGCGCCCCGGACGGCGCCCCCCGGGTGGGCGGCGCCACGGAGGCGGAGCGGCCGCGGGGGAACTGACGCCGGCACCGGCGGCCGCAGGGGGTGCGGCC
>NZ_JBHUAL010000384.1:0-2664 GCF_042789775.1 Kitasatospora sp. NPDC056800
GGCCTTCAACGGTGTCCGCGCAGAACGGTGTCGTGGCCGTCTGCCACGATGGGCGCTGCTCCTTGACACCTCAACAGGCCGGCCCGCCTCGTACTCCTCGGCAGGCTGGTCAAGAAGCGGCAAAGCCGTCAGAACGGCGCAGGTCGCGAAGGGTCCTCCCCGCGAGCGCGGGGGTCAGCCGGGGAACCCGATCATGAACCCTCGCCTCCGCGCGTCCTCCCCGCGAGCGCGGGGGTCAGCCGCGCACCTGTTCCAGGCCGAGTCCGTTCAGGTAGTCCTCCCCGCGAGCGCGGGGGTCAGCCGCCGGCCGGGGTTGCGCCCCCGGCCGGGCGGTCGTACTCCCCGCGAGCGCGGGGGTCAGCCGTCAGCGAACATGGCGCGGTAGGGCTCTAGGTCGTACTCCCCGCGCCCGCGGGGGTCAGCCGGCCGTCGTCCAGGGCGACGCCGTCTACTACCTGTCCTCCCCGCGCCCGCGGGGGTCAGCCGTCCCGCCGAACTCGGTTGCCCGGGGCCGGTGAGTCCTCCCCGCGCCTGCGGGGGTCAGCCAGTGCAGCGCGCAACGTCGGAAGACGTCGAAGAGTCCTCCCCGCAGGTGCGGGGGTCAGCCGCTCGGGACCTGGAGGTCAAGAAGCAGCAGCTCGTCCTTCCCGCGCCTGCGGGGGTGGCCCCGTAGACGAGGCAGTCGGGCACTTCCGCCTGGTCCGGATTCGGGTAACCCGAGCAGACCCGGCTGGCCCCGGCCAGTGGCTCAGTCTTCGTTGTCGACCAGACCGCAGGCGCCGGGGAACGACTCCAGGAACTCCCGCCGGTGTGGGTCCGGCTCGGCCTCGGCAAGATCCGTGAGCGTCCGCAGGAATCGGCCGAGCTGGTCCTCCGGCAGCCGCTGCAGCACTCCGGCCACGCTCTCCATCATCTTCACCGCGGAGTCGGCATCGACCTCGTCGTCCTCGCAGCCGTCGAGGAACCGGACGGTGTCGACGACCAGCCCGGCGAGAACGGGCACCAACGGGTCCATGTCAGTCATCCGGGCAACCTATCCGACCCCCAGGAAAGCAAGAACGACAGCCGGCCGACGGCATCGAACCGCCGTCGGCCGCGAACCGGAAAGAGCACACCGCCATGAACGACAGCTCCACCGTCCCCGCGCCACGACACCGAATGCAGGCCCCGGCCTCGGCGATCGCCGCGACCTCGGGCGCCGCCGTCCTCCCCGCGGGCGCGGGGGTCAGCCGTGCTGCTGATCAGGGTGGAAAAGCGCTTGGTTGTCCTCCCCGCAGGTGCGGGGGTCAGCCGCTCATCGCCCGCGAGACCGGCCTCAGCCAGCGGTCCTCCCCGCGAGTGCGGGGGTCAGCCGGAGGCGGCCGCCTGATGGCCGGACAGCAGATGGTCCTCCCCGCAGGTGAGGGGGTCAGCTGCGGCCTCCGTCGGCCAGAGTTCCGTCCTGGAGTCCTCCCCGCGCCCGCAGGGGTCAGCCGATTCCTGCGATCCTTGGTGAACGGAGGCTGCCGTCCTCCCCGCGGGCGCGGGGGTCAGCCGACGAACTCGTCGGCCAGGGCGACGTATCCGGAGTCCTCCCCGCAGGCGCGGGGGTCAGCCGGTGAGGGCGGAGCGGTCTCCGGAGTGGCTCCTCCCCCTGCTCCGTCTTCGCCCACGCAGGCCCAAGCGCCGCCCAGGCCTTCAACGGTGTCCGCGGAGAACGGTGTCGTGGCCGTCTGCCACGATGGGCGCTGCTCCTTGACACCTCAACAGGCCGGCCCGCCTCGTACCCCTCGGCAGGCTGCTCAAGAAATGGCAAAGCCGCCAGAACGATGCAGGTCGCAAAGGGTCCTCCCCGCGAGCGCGGGGGTCAGCCCCCGAGGCCGTCGCCGGCCGCCCCACCCACCAGGTCCTCCCCGCGAGCGCGGGGGTCAGCCGGCCCGCTCGACGGTTGGAAAGCCCGAAAGCAGGTCCTCCCCGCAGGCGCGGGGGTCAGCCGCACGTGCGCGCGGGCAATCAGGCGATGATCGAGTCCTCCCCGCAGGCGCGGGGGTCAGCCGACCGGGTGGCGGGCGAGCGTGCGGCGGGCCGCGTCCTCCCCGCAGGCGCGGGGGTCAGCCGTAGCCGAACATCAGGAGCCCTCCCCGATCCGGGTCCTCCCCGCAGGCGCGGGGGTCAGCCGCCGGACCGACCCCGAGGCGATTTGGGACAGATGTCCTCCCCGCAGGCGCGGGGGTCAGCCGCCCCCCGGGCTGCACCCCGTGAGTTCGCAGCTGTCCTCCCCGCAGGCGCGGGGGTCAGCCGGTCAGCCAGACGCCCTCCTTGCGGCCGACCAAGTCCTCCCCGCAGGCGCGGGGGTCAGCCGGCGATCGGCTTGCTGACCGCCGAGGGGCTGGTGTCCTCCCCGCAGGCGCGGGGGTCAGCCGTCGGTGGACCACTGGTCACTGCCGGCCCGGGCGTCCTCCCCGCAGGCGCGGGGGTCAGCCGCCCCCGCCGCTGTGCCAGTGCCGGTCGGTCACGTCCTCCCCGCAGGCGCGGGGGTCAGCCGGAGGGCATCAGCTCCGCCGAGTACGCCGCCGCGTCCTCCCCGCAGGCGCGGGGGTCAGCCGATCCCGGCGTCCTGGGGAGCGGACAGCGCATCGTCCTCCCCGCAGGCGCGGGTGTCAGCCGGACGGCGACCGTCTCCCG
>NZ_JBHUAL010000385.1:0-2619 GCF_042789775.1 Kitasatospora sp. NPDC056800
GTCTGCTTCGTCGTGGTTGTTGGGTTTGGGGGGCTCGTATTTGTGTATCCGCGCCCGTCCTGCGCCTTCTGGGGGGGGGGGGCGGGCCCGCCCGACGACATTGATCGGTCACCGGACCCGCCCGGCGGGTCGCCTCGCCGCGCACAGGAAGTCGACCCGGCCGACTTCCTACGCAGCGGTAGCGGCGCTGCGTGGTGGGGTGAAGCGCTATTCGGCTGTCGACCATCACCGTCCCCGAGATCCCGCAGGCCGTGCGGGACTTGACCGCCGTCGGCATCCGCTCGGTAAAGGTGTTCGCCAACAGTCCGCGCCGTGACGAGCGGGCCGCCGGTGCCGTCGCGTCGGACAGCCTGATGGTGCGGGCCGTCCGCGCCGTCAAGACACCGAGCCCGGCATGGCCGCGATGACCCGGGGTACCACCCGGGCCGTGCGGCAGGCGCTGGACGAGGCCGGTCACCGGGACGTGGCGACCATGCCGCACCTGATCTTCGACTCCGCCCTCTATGAGGGCTACCGCACCACTATGCGGGCCAGCCCCGCCCCCGCCGCCCGTTCCAGATCAGCCCTCGCAGCCCGGAGACCGCCGTCGACACCGGACTCGCCTTCCTCGGCGAGGGGGCGGACATGCTGCTGCTGGAGCCGGGGATGCTGTCGGTGGACGTGCTCGCCAGCCTCAGGGTCAGGACGGCAGCCCCGCTGATGCCGTTCTCCGTCTCCGGCGAGTACACCCGCCTCGCCCCGCCCGACCCGGCCACCGGACAGCGGGACTTCCGCCCGCTCGCGGAGCTGTTCGCCATGCTCAAGCGGGCCGGAGCGGACCGGATCGTCACCTACGCGGCAGTGGGCCGGACCTCCGCCAGGATGCCCTCCGCGCCCTGGTCCAGCAGGAGGCCGGCTACGAGCACTCCCAGCTTCTCCGGCTCGCTCACCGGGCCGGAGAGCCGGGCCTCCACCTGCCGCCCGCCGTCCACAGAGGTGACCTGCCCGTGCAGGGTCAGGACGTCGCCGTCGACCTTGCCGAACGCACCGACCGGCACCGAGCATCCGCCGTGGAGCTCCGCCAGCATCGCCCGCTCGGCCCGCACTTCCACGTCGGTCACGAGGTCACCGGCCCCGGCCAGGACCTCGCGGGCCCACTCGTTGTCCTCCCGGATCTGGATGCCCAGCGCACCCTGCCCGGGAGACGGCGGAAACAGCCCGACCGGCAGGATCTCGCTGATCTCCTCGCCGCGGCCGAGCCGCTTGATCCCGGCGGCCGCCAGGACGACAGCGTCCAGCTGTTGGGTCCTGAGCTTGCCGAGCCTGGTCGGGACGTTCCCCCGGATCTCCACCGGCACCAAGTCCGGACGGACATGCAGCAGCTGGGCGATCCGGCGCGACGCCGACGTCCCGATCCTGCCCCCGTACGGAAGGGCCGCCAGCGTCGAGCCGCACAGGGCATCGTGCACGTCCGCACGGGTGGGTGGGGGCAGGAGGATCAGGCCGGGAGGGTTCGCGGTCGGCAGGTCCTTGAGCGAGTGCACGATCACGTCGACCTCACCGGACACCAGCGCGTTCACCTGGTTCACCGAGAACGCCGAGCCGCCGCCGCGCTCCGAGACGTCCCTCAGAGCCGACCTGCGGTCCTGATCACCAGCCTCCGTGATCACTCGCCGGCGGAACACCACGCCGGGGAAGCGCTCCCGCAGTGGTGCCAGGAACTCCCCGACCTGAGCCCGCGCCAGGTGACTGGCCCGCGACCCCACCACCAGTGTGCTCATAAGCCAACTCCAGGCATCAGACGAGGCGTTGGCCGCAAATGCTACCTGCATCGAACACGCCCGTTTTCCGACGTTATATCGGAAAACGGGAAAGAGTCACGGGAGACGTACACCACCCGAGCCGCCGTCGGCCCAGTGCCGCATCAAGCAACGTCCGCCCTGTGTGACGCGCCGTCCGGACGGTGATCCGGGCGGCGCGTTGCACGTCATGCTGAGTCTCGCGATCAGGGCCAACGCAGCCTGGCTGTCGACGATTTCTCGAAGACCGGCTCTCCACGCCCCAGTACGGGGCACCGCCGAAATCGCGGTCGCGGACAGCCGTGGCTGACGGTCCCCTCCAGAGCGTGTGCTTCGCTCTGGCAGGATGCGCCGGTGATCAACTACAGCACCGATCTCTCCGGTCTTGCGGAGCAGGACCTTTCCGGGTTCTTCGTAGGCTGGCCCGCACCGCCGACGGCCGCGCAGCACCTTGCCGTGCTCAAGGGCAGTTACCGGGTCGTGGTTGCCCTGGATGCCGGGACGGGGCACGTCGTGGGCTTCGTCAACATGATCAGCGACGGGGTCCTCACGGGCTTCATCCCGTGGCTGGAGGTCTTGCCCGAATACCAGGGGAAAGGCATCGGCGGGCAGTTGGTCCGGCGGGTCCTCGCCGAGGCGGAACATCTGTACTCCGTGGACCTGACCTGCGACGAGCCGCTGCGCGCGTATTACGAGAAGCTCGGAATGCTGCCGCTGAGAGGCATGGCCGTCCGACGGTGGCAGGTACTGGCCCCGGAGCGCCGAGTTCCGGCGGAGTCCTGAAAGCCACGGTTGACTTCGGCCCCGCCGACTTCCTACGCAGGTGTGGTGCCGTTGCCGC
>NZ_JBHUAL010000386.1:0-2582 GCF_042789775.1 Kitasatospora sp. NPDC056800
CATGGAGGGGAGGCCCGGCGGACTGCTCAGGAGACGCGGCGGATCAGACCTGGCCGGCCTTCTCCAGGGCCTCGCAGCAGGTGTTGATCAGGAGCCGGGTGACGACGTAGGGGTCGACGTTGGCGTTCGGGCGACGGTCCTCGATGTAGCCCTTCTTGTCCACCTCGACCTGCCACGGGATGCGCACCGAGGCGCCGCGGTCGGAGACGCCGTAGCTGTAGACGTTCCACGGGGCGGTCTCGTGCTTGCCCGTGAGGCGCGACTGGATGTCGTGGCCGTACTGGTTGACGTGCTCCAGCACCTTCTCCTGCGAGGTGCCGAGCGACTCGCAGGCGGTGATGATGGCGTCGTAGCCCTCGCGCATCGCCTTGGTGGAGAAGTTGGTGTGGGCGCCCGCACCGTTCCAGTCACCGCGGGCCGGCTTGGCGTCGAGGGTGGCGTCGATGCCGAACTCCTCGGCGGTGCGGTACAGCAGGTAGCGGGCGATCCACATGTCGTCCGAGACGGTCAGCGCGTCGACCGGGCCGATCTGGAACTCCCACTGGCCGGGCATGACCTCGGCGTTGATGCCGCAGATGGCCAGGCCGGCGTCGATGCAGCGGTCCAGGTGCAGCTCGACGATCTCGCGGCCGAAGACCTCCTCGGCGCCGACGCCGCAGTAGTAGCCGCCCTGCGGGGCCGGGAAGCCGCCCTCCGGGAAGCCGAGCGGGCGGGAGCCCTTGAAGAAGGTGTACTCCTGCTCGATGCCGAAGATCGACTCCTGCGAGGCGTACTTCTCGGCGACCTCGCGCAGCAGGGCACGGGTGTTGGAGACGTGCGGGGTGCCGTCCGTCTCCAGGACCTCGCAGAGGACCAGGATGTTGTCGCCGCCGCGGATCGGGTCCGGCGTCACCCGCACCGGGTCCAGCACGCGGTCCGAGGCGTGGCCCTCGGCCTGGTTGGTCGAGGAACCGTCGAAGCCCCAGGTCGGGATCTTGTCGGCGTTGGGCAGGACGCGAGTCTTGGAACGGAGCTTCGCGGTCGGCTTGGTGCCGTCGATCCAGATGTACTCGGCCTTGATTGCCACTGCGTGTCCCTCGCATTGCTGGGTGGTGGGTGCCCGCGTAGCGTCGCAAGCCGCCGTTTCCCGGTTGTTCCTCTTGTGTAACGCGCAGGTGAACCAACCGTCCGCATTGGCACGGTCACGGTGCGGGAGTGCCGGGGGCGACACTCCCACCGTTCCGGGTGCCATGAGTAATGACGCCGGTACGTTCAGTGACGACGCGTGATCAGCGCCACCCCGTGGTCAGCGGAGCCACACGGTCAGTACCGGCGGACGGTCAGTGCCGGCGGGCGTGCGCGGCGCGACGGCGCCGGGTGGCCCACAGCGCGGCCGCCCCGCCCGCGACCAGGGCCGCGGCCCCCGCGGCCAGCGGGCCGGTGGCGCTGCTGCCGCCGGTGGCGGCCAGCTTCTCCGACTTCTCCGGCTTCTCCACCGCGGCCTGCGGAACGGGGGTGCGCGAGGCGGTGGTGTCGGCGACCGGCTCGACGGCGGGCGCGCTGGTGGGCGCGGCACTCTGGGTGGCCGGGCCGGACGGGGTGGCCGCCGGCCCGGAGGGCTTCTCGCAGCTCACCGCAGCGACGGTGACCTTCCCGGTGACCTTGGCGACGTTCAGGTTGAGCGGGTTCACCTCGACCTGCACCTCCAGGGCGGAGGCGGCGGCGGTGGTCGTGGTGACGGTCTTCTTGGAGAACTCCACCGAGACGCTGCCGACCAGCGGCACGTCCACCTTGGTCGGCCCGTACAGGCCGACGGTGACCGGCTTGCCGAGCACGCTGAGCTTGAGCGGCGCGACCACGTCGGCGGTGGGCTGCCCGTCCACCGGACAGCTGGCCTCGGCGCTCATCGCCTCCAGGCCGAGCAGCGCGGTGGCGGGCAGGCCGGGGGCGTGCACGTCGGCGTTGACCAGCTTGACGGAGGCGGTGGCGCCCTTGGCGTCGACGCGGGTGACCGACTTGCCGACGTCCGCCTTGACCAGGGTGACGGGGCCCGTCTGGTCCACCCCGGCCACCGTGGCGGTCAGGATCGAGCCGTCGCGCTGCGCCGGCGACTCCACCTTGTTCAGCGCGATGTTCACCGGGACGTCCACCGCCTTGTTCAACAGGCTGACGTCCAGGTCGAGTTCGGCGGTGACGGCGCGCGCCTTACCGAGCGACGACGGGGCGGGCTCGGCCGCCTGGACGGGCGCGGCGGTGAGCAGTGAGCTCGCCACCACGGCGGTGGCCGCGGCGGCGGAAACGATTCGGCGAGCGGACGGGCAAGCGGACGGGCGCGAAGACGAGGCCGAAGACGGGCGAGAAGACAAGGCGGTACCCCCACACAGATGAAACGATGAGCCGCCAGTCTTCTCGAACAATCCGTCACATGAGTAACACAGAACGTCATTTCACCCGTTGGAGTGAGATTGGCGTTCTGCGCTGACCCATCTCTGCTAGGGCCTGTCGTCGAACTCCCGTCGTCCGCCCGGAGGGCGGGCGGGGCGGCGTTGGGGTGCGTGCATCGCAAGGCGGAGGAGGGAGCCACTGCGGTGGGGGCACCTCCC
>NZ_JBHUAL010000387.1:0-2488 GCF_042789775.1 Kitasatospora sp. NPDC056800
GCCCCGGACGGCGGGCTGCCGTCCGGGGCCGTTCCGTACCCGTCCCCTGATCACATCCGCATGCGCAGCCGGCAGACCACCGCGTCGGTGTGCCGCCGCAGGGCGCGGTCGATCACGGCGCCGCGCCGGTTCTGGAGCGCCCGCTGCCACCAGCGGGCCGGCTCCACCTCGGGGATCAGCACGGTGAGCCGGTCGTAGGCGTGCTCCGCCCCCAGCTCGTTGACGAAGTCGGCGATCGGCCGGCCCAGCCGGCGGTGGACGTCCGGGATCTCCACCAACGGCACGCCCGGCCGCCACAGCTCCCAGTCCCGGCGCAGCGCCTCGGCGGCGGCCGGCTCGTGCACCACGGTCACCGCCATGACCTCGTCGCCGAGCGAGAGCGCCGCCGACAGGCCGTCCCTGGTCAGCCGGGTGATCGCGGTCACCGGGACGACGACCAGGCTGCGCTGCCTGGTCACCGGGCCGGGCACCCGGCCCAGCTCCAGCCGCTCGCCGATCCGCCCGTAACTGCGGTGGACCGCCTCGAACAGCACCACCAGCAGCGGCAGGGCCACCACGATGCCCCAGGCGCCCTCGGTGAACTTGGTGCCGGTGACGACCAGCGCCGCGACGCCGGTGAGCAGCGCCCCGAAGCCGTTCAGCGCGGCCTTCCACCGCCAGCCGGACGGCCGGTGCAGCAGCCAGTGCCGGACCATGCCGACCTGGCAGATGGTGAAGCCGACGAACACGCCGATCGAGAACAGCGGCACCAGGCTGTTGACGTCCCCGCCGGAGCCGGCCAGCAGCGCCGCCGACACCGCGGCCAGGAACAGCACGCCGTACCGGTACACCTGGCGGTCGGCGCGCAGCGCGAACAGGTGCGGGAGGTGGTTGTCCCGGGCGAGCAGGTCGAGCAGCACCGGCAGCCCGCCGAAGGAGGTGTTGGCGGCCAGCCCGAGCAGCACCACGGTGGCGAACTGGACGACGTAGAAGCCGAAGCCGTGGCCGAGCGAGGCGTCGGCGAGTTGGGCGAGCACGGTGACGCCCTCGACCGGCTGGAGGTGGAAGCGGCCGATCAGCACGGCCAGTCCGATCAGCATCACGCCGAGCAGGGCGCCGAGCGCGACCTCGGTGTGCTGGGCGCGCTTGACCCGCGGAGTGCGGAAGGAGGGGACGGCGTTGGCCACCGCCTCCACCCCGGTCAGCGCGGAACAGCCGGCCGCGAAGGCCTTGAGCAGCAGCAGCGCGCCGACGGTGGTGGCGTTCTCGGCGAGCGTCGAGGCGTGGCCGGCGGCGGCCGCGGTGCTGGCCGGGGCGTCCCGGAACAGGCCGACCACGACGATCGCCAGGATGGAGAGCACGAAGACGGCCGTCGGCGCCATGAACCAGCGCGCCGACTCGGCGATCCCCCGCAGGTTCACCGCGGTGACCAGCGCGAGCACCCCCAGGCAGAGCCAGACCCGGTCGTCGTACAGGCCCGGGACGGCCGAGGTGAGCGCGGCGACGCCGGCGGTGACCGAGACCGCGACGTTCAGCACGTAGTCGACGACCAGCGAGGCGGCCGCGGTCAGCGCGGTCCGGCGGCCGAGGTGCGCCTTGGCCACCGCGTAGGCGCCGCCGCCGTCCGGGAACGCCGCGATCACCTGCCGGTAGGAGGCCACCAGCACCGCCAGCAGCAGGGCGATCGCCGCGGTGACCGGCAGCGTGAAGCCCAGCCCGTACGCCCCGGCGGCGGCCAGCACCAGCACGATCGACTCCGGCCCGTACGCGACCGAGGCCATGGCGTCCAGCGAGAGCGCGGCCAGCCCGCCGAGCGCGCTGAGCCGGTGCCGCTCGTCTCCCGCTCCGGTGCCAGGCGGCTCGGAGTCGGCCGTGACGGCCGGGGTGGTGATGGCGCTGGACATCGGACGGGACCTCCGCAGTCGGTAGTTGCTCCGATCCTGCGGTCCGCGCGCCCGTCGCCCGCCGGGCCCCTACGCGTTCCTGACGCCGCCACGAGCGGCCTTGACGCGCCCTTGACGCGGCCGTCACGCCGCGTCGGCCTCCGTCGGGTGGCTGTTGGCGGGGGTGGGGCGAGCCGTTTGTCCCGGCGGTCGCCGGCTGGGAAGACGATCAGCTCTGTCGAAGGACTCCCACCCCCGGGCCCCACTCTGCTGCCTGGCACCCGTAATTGCAAGCAATGTGCAATAAGTCGGCCCGGCGCCCGCCCTCCCGACTCCCCGCTCCCCCGCCCCCGGCAGGGCCGCCCGGGCAAAACGAAACAGCCCCCGATCCGCGTTTCCGCAGATCGGGGGCTGTTTCTCTATCCTGTGGCTGGTGCAGGGTTCGAACCTGCGTAGCTTGCGCGACAGATTTACAGGCCGCTGACCAGACGTGCCCTGACCTGCGGACTCTTGATCCCGGGCCCGATCTGGTCCGCCACTGGTCCGGATCATGATCCCGGAACCCCCGACCAACCCACCCCCGCGAGCACCCCAAGGGCCGGGCTCGGGCAGCGACTCCGCTGCCC
>NZ_JBHUAL010000388.1:0-2473 GCF_042789775.1 Kitasatospora sp. NPDC056800
GCCCCCGGGGGAGTGGGGGCCGCCCCGCCGTGTGAGGAACCGGGGGTGCTTCTTCCCGCTTCGTTGTTGCGGATCTGCGCGACCGGGTCGTTGGTCCGGCCCTGGGTGATGGTGATCGCGAAGTCCGGCTTGACGAAGGTCTGTTGGCTGCCCAGGGTGCCCTGCCAGGCGCCGAGGAGGGTTCTCGCTCTCCGGAGCCGGCACGCCCGTTTCCAGGTCGGGACGACGGAGCTGGGCGGAGAGGGGCGGCGGGTGGCCGGGGCCGGCTCAGCTCCGGGCGGCTCCGCTGGGGGCGGTGCCGGGGGCCTCCGCCGGGGTGCGGCTCGGGGCGGCGTCACCGTCGGGCGTGCTGCTCCCGTTCGGGCCGTGCCCGTTCGCGGCGCCGTCGGGCGTGCTGCTCCCGTTCGCGCCGGGCCCGTCCCGGTCGGTGAGGGCGGCCGGCCCCGGGAGGTGCGCCTGGTGGTCCGGCGGGTAGAACTGCCGGGCCCAGTGCCGCATCGCGCCGATCGGCCCGTCGCCCGGGGCGAGCTTCGGCGGCGACATGTACCGCTTGGTGGACCAGATCGGGAAGTCGGCCGCGGTGAACTCCAGGTTGCGCTTGAACATCGGGCCCGCCAGCAGCCTGGTGACCGCCCGGCTGACCGTCCGGGCGACGACCGGCGGCAGTCCGGACGGCTCCGACATGACGAAGCGGCTCGCCTGCCGCAGCTGCATCCGGCCGGGAGCGACCTGGGTGGCCATGACCAGCGAGCAGATCTCCAGGCCCAGCGAGGGCGTGTGCACGTCGGTGTGCAGGGCGGTGAGGCCGTACCCGTCCACCTCGACCTGGACCTCGCGCAGGCCGAGCAGCGGGAAGGTCTCCCGGACCAGCATCGAGATGTGGAAGGTGGTGCCGTCGAACTCCACGGGCTTCACCAACTCGCCCTGTGGCCAACCGTGCAGGGTGACGAAGTGGCCCAGGTCGAAGGAGTTCTCCATGACGTCCTGGGCGTAGCCGGGCATCTCGAAGGAGGTGTACCGCAGGGGCTGCCGCCCGTCGTCGATCCGGTGCCAGGCGGGGATCTCCCAGTCCGGCTCCCGGCCGTCGTGGTGGCGCCAGACGAAGACGGCCTCGTTCACCTCGCGCACCGGCAGCGGCGTCAGTGCCGCCTTGGGCGGCGGGGTGCCGTACCCGGTGCGCACGCAGCGGCCCTCGGCGTCGAAGGCGAAGCGGTGGAAGGGGCAGACCAGGTGGTCGCCCTCGACCGCGGCCAGGCCGAGGTGGGCGCCGAGGTGCGGGCAGTACGGGCGGATCGCGCGGAGGCGGCCGTTGCGCAGCCGGTACAGCACGACGTCCTCGCCCGCGAGTTGGCGGGTGAGGACGGTGCCGGGCCTGAGCTCGGCGGAGAAGGCGAGTGCGGACCAGCCGTCGGGGTAGGGCAGTGCCGGTGGCAGGGCGACATCGGCCGCGGTCGGGCGGCTGCTGACGGGGTGGACGTGCTTGGACACGCGCATGAAGAAGTCTCCTGTCGGTCTGTCCGGCGCCGCCCCTCCCAGGCGATTAGCGCTCGAACAGAATGGATTTCCGATGCTAGCCATGGAAAGGGAGCCCGTGCACGGACAATCTCCCTAACTCACAACAAGTCTGATGATCCGTCAGGTAGACCGGTTCAAGGATTCGACAGGTCCCAGCCACTCGCCCGGCCCCGGGGCCACGGGGGTATTCGGGCAGGTCGGCGCGGCCTCGACGTCCGAGCGGGGCCGAAGGGGGGCCGGCGGGGCGGCGGGCCGCATCCAGGGCGGAACAGGGCCGCCCGGCCCGGGCGCTATTCGTACGGGCCCGTACCGTGGGGCGATCGGTGACGGCGACGGATTCCGCGGTCCCGGTGTGTCGGGAATGCGGATCCGGCCGACCGACGCGGTTCCCCCCGATTTCCCCTCGGCCCTTTGCGGACGCACCGCGCGGTGATTGCCCCACGCGGTCGAGGAGGGGTCGAGAGGTGCTGGAAAGGGCTTTCTGCCGGGGGTGGGGTGTGTTGTGGTGGGTGGCAGGGGAGCCCTGGCCGCGGACGGCTCGACGGCCGTGGGTGGGCGGAGCGCCGCTGGTCGGTGACGTACCGGTGGCGTAGACGCTCGCGCATGGAACTGAGAGCGGCGGCTATGGATCGCCGGGCCAGGGGGGATTTGAATTGGTGCCACGACGACGAGCCGATCGGGCGCAACCGGCGCCTCCGAAGGACCGGTCGTCGGTGATTCCTCCGAGTCTTGGAATGAGGGTGTGTGTGATGGCTGGTGTGGTGGATCTCGCGGTCGAGTCCGGTGTCGTGCTGGTGGTCGGTGGGACGGGGAAGACGGGTCGTCGGGTGGCGGACCGGCTGACGGCCCTGGGGTACGGGGTGCGGGTGGGGTCGCGTTCGGGTGCGGTGCCGTTCGACTGGCACGACGAGGGGACGTGGGAGGGGGCGTTGGAGGGTGTGAGTGCGGCGTATCTGAC
>NZ_JBHUAL010000389.1:0-2436 GCF_042789775.1 Kitasatospora sp. NPDC056800
GGTTACATTCCGAACCCGGAAGCTAAGCCTTACAGCGCCGATGGTACTGCAGGGGGGACCCTGTGGGAGAGTAGGACGCCGCCGAACAATTATTCAGAAGAACCCCCATCCGGGTCCCGGATGGGGGTTCTTCGCGTTGTCGGGGTGTTGGTCGAATGATCATGCGGCGTTCGCTGGAGGACCGTGTACATGACGGTTCGTGGGCCCCTATGGTCGAGCCTTCTCGTCCGACCATGCACTCACGACGCGAAGGACACCACGTGGCCTCCATCGACCGGCGCCGTTTCCTCCAACTGGGCGGCGCCTCCGCGGCCGCCGCCGGCCTCGCCGCCTTTCCGCCCGCGGTTGCCAAGGCCATGGCGCTGCCCGCGATCGGCAGGACCCGTTCGATCGAGGACGTCGAGCACGTCGTCATCCTGATGCAGGAGAACCGTTCCTTCGACCACTACTTCGGCACCCTGCGCGGCGTCCGCGGGTTCGACGACCCCCGGCCCACGCTGCTGCCGAACGGCCGGCCGAACTGGCACCAGCCCGCCGCCGCCGTGAAGACCGGCCGCTACCACGACCGCGGCCTGCCGGCCTCCGAGCAGGAGGTGCTGCCCTGGTACATCGACCCCCGGAACACCACCGAGTACCAGGCCGGTACCGACCACGGCTGGAGCAGCGGCCACCTCGCCTGGAACGAGGGGCGCCACGACCAGTGGGTGAACCAGAAGCAGGACGTCATGACGATGGGCCACCTCAAGCGCCAGGACCTGCCGTACCACTTCGCGCTGGCCGAGGCCTTCACCGTCTGCGACGCGTACTTCTGTTCCGTCCACGCCGACACCGCCCCCAACCGGATCTACCTCTGGACCGGCACCAGCGACCCGCGCAACGCGTACGGCCGCCGGCCCAACGGGCCCGGCCTGTGGGAGCGCAACGACACCAACGGCTACACCTGGACGACGTACCCCGAGCGCCTGGAGTCGGCCGGGGTCAGTTGGAAGCTCTACCAGGGCGGTTCGGGCGAGCCGGGCACGCCGACGGACAACTACACCGACAACTCGCTGATGTTCTTCGAGCGGTACCAGGTGGCCGAGGGCGCGTCGGGCCCGCTGGTGGAGAAGGGTGCCACCGACCACACGCTCAAGGAGTTCCGGGCCGACGTCGAGCAGGGCCGGCTGCCGCAGGTCTCCTGGATCGTCCCGCCGTACAAGTACAGCGAGCACCCCTCCGCGACGCCCACCGACGGCGCGTACTACATCAACCTCGTGCTGGACGCGCTCACCGCGAACCCCGAGGTCTGGGGGCGGACCGTCTTCCTCATCAACTACGACGAGAACGACGGCCTGTTCGACCACGTCGTCCCGCCGATGCCGCCGGTCGCCAGCCGTCCGGGCGGCCCGGGCATGGTCTCCGCCGACCTGGAGGCGAGCCTCGGCGACGAGCTGCTGGACCTCTCGAAGTACCCGGGCGAGATGAGCCCGCTGGTCCCCGGCGCCGACCCGGGAGGCCTCCAGCCGATCGGCCTCGGGCCGCGGGTGCCGCTGATGGTCATCTCCCCGTGGTCGCGCGGTGGTTGGGTCTGCTCGGAGACCTTCGACCACACCTCGGTGCTGCGGTTCCTGGAGGCCCGGTTCGGCATCGAGGAGCCCAACATCAGCGCCTGGCGCCGGTCGGTCTGCGGCGACCTCACCTCGGCGCTCGACTTTCGGGGCACCGACGCGCGGCGCGTCCGGATCCCGGTGCCCGCGCCGATCGCCTCGCAGGGCAAGCCCTACCAGGTGCCGCTGCCGCAGCGGATGCCCACCCAGGAGCCGGGCACCCGGCCCGCCCGCGCCCTCCCGTACGACCTGCGGGTCAACGAGGAGGAGACGGACACCGCCGGGCAGTTCCGGCTCGAACTGGAGAACCGGGGCTCGGTCGGCGCGTGGCTCTACGTCTACGACCGGACGGCGCCGACGGCCGCCCCGCGCCGCTACACCGTCTCGGCCGGCGACACCTTCGCGGACTTCTGGCCGCTGACCGGCGCTGGCGACTACCACCTGGCTGCCCACGGCCCGAACGGCTCGGTGCAGGAGTTCGAGGGCACGGCCCGGGCCGGGCTGGTGGCGCGCTTCGACCCGTCGAAGAACCAGGTGCGCGTCACGGTCGCCAACCACGGGCCGGTGGCCAGGACGGTCACCGCCGAGAACGCCTACGCGAAGGGCTCGAAGCAGAGCCGCTCCCTCCGCCCCGGCGCCTCGGCCCGGTTCACCTTCGACCTGCCCGCCGACCGCCGCTGGTACGACGTCACGGTCGCGGCCGCGGACGGTCCGGCCTTCCGCCGCCGCTGGGCCGGACACCTGGAGAACGGCCGCCCCGGCACCAGCGACCCCGGCCCGCGCTGACCGGACGGGCCTCCGTGGACGGAACCGGCCCGCGCTGACGGGCCCTCGTCGACCGGTCCGGTCG
>NZ_JBHUAL010000390.1:0-2414 GCF_042789775.1 Kitasatospora sp. NPDC056800
GACCCGTGCCGGTCCTCGTCGTCCGTGTCGCCCTCGCCGCCGACCCCGGCTCAGCCGGGGCGGTGCTGCGCCGCCCCCGGCACCGGCCGGGGCGGACGCCGGCGCAAGGGCGCCAGTTCGCGTTCCAGGGCCCGCACGTCCAGCGCTATCCGGGACGCGGTCTCGCGCGGGCCGGTGCCGGCGGGCAGCCGTCGCGACCACGAGCGGGGCTTGGCCGGGCCGTCCTGGACCATGTGGAAGTTGAGCCGCAGCACGTCGGCGACGTCGACCAGGCTCACCAGGATCCTGGTGTCGGCGAGGTCGATGCAGACTTCGTTCCCGATGCACGAGCAGGCCACCAGGCCCTCGATGGCCTCCTCCGCCAGATATCTGGCCAGGGGTACCGCCTTCCCCCGCACCAGAAACGGACGTTCCACCGGAGTCACCGGAACCGCCTCCTCCCCAGCAGCTGTACGGTGCTCGGCCGCGGCGCAAGCGCACCGCAACGGACCGGGCCCGGCCTATGCTCCACCACATCGGACCGGTTCGCCAACTCGGTGTCTCACCAAGTGAATTGGGAGAACGCACCGGACCGGCGCACCGGCGCACGCCCCAGCGCACCGGGCCGGCCCCGGCAGCCCGGCCACAACGGCGGGCGCACGGCCCCGGAACGCGCGTGTGCCCGCCCGCACGAGGCGGACGGGCACAGCGGCGATGCGCGGAACCGGGCGGGCCGGAGCTCAGCGGCCGCCGCGGCCGTGCAGCACCAGGGAGCGGGTCAGCGCGAGCAGACCGCCGGTGCAGAGCGCGGTGCGGAGCATGTTGACCGGCACCCAGCTGTCCGCGAACTTGGCCCGCACGGCGGCGAAGTCGTGGATCTGCGACGGGTCGCCGGCCGCCGCCAGCTCGTTGTTCAGCGGGATGTTGACGCCCATGGTGACGATCAGCGCCACCACGTACAGCGCCGTCGCCAGGCCCGCCCAGAGCGCCACCTGGCGCCGGCCTGCCTTGTGCAGCAGCCAGGCCGCCAGGCCGGTCGCCGCGAAGGCGCCGACGAAGACCAGGCCGAACAGCCCGTTCTCGATCGACTTGTTGATGTGCTGCATCGCCGTGACGTAGGTCCGGTCGTCCCCGGCCGCCAGGCCCGGCATCACCGACACGTCGAAGGCGAAGAACAGCCCCGCCATCAGGCCCATCGCCACGGTGGAACCCACCAGCAGCGGCCCCGCGGCCTTGCTCTGTCCGACAGCCCGCACCGAACTCCCCACCCCCGCACTCCCGATGGCCGACGGCGCCGTGTACGACAGCGGAACCGCGGTCTGATCCGAACGCATCCCAGGACCCTCTCAATCTTCCGGCCCCGCGGAGTGCGGCGCCGACGAACGTGGAACTCTCGACACCGCCCACCGTGCGGCGCGCCGCGCAACGGAACCGCGACAACCGGAACCCCGGCCCCCGGCAGGGCACTTGCGGCACCCGGCGGTGCCGCGCCCGGCCGGGGCCGGCGCACCTCACCGCCCCGGCGAACACGGCGGAGAGACCGGCTCAGAGCACCGCGCCCAGCCCGCGCCGGTACCGCCGGTCCAGGACCGTCCGCCCGAGCAGCCGCACCGGGGCCGGGATGGTCGCCGAGACCGCCCGGACCGAGGCCGCGTCCGCGCCGTCGAACATCCAGGGCTGGAGGTAGGTCATCACCTGGGTCGGCGCGCTCCCGATGATCCGGCGCTCGACCCTCAGGTACTCGTCCACCGACAGGCCGGCCAGCGCCGGGAAGACCACCGGCTCCTCGTGCCGCAGGTGCTCGCGCACCAGGCTCTCGAACGCCTGGGCGGCCTCCGGGAGTTCGACGCGCAGTCCGGAGCCGAGCACCCCGGCGACCCGGCGCATCGAGGCGTCCAGCGCCTCGTGGTCCTCCTCCAGGACCCCGCTGCCGTCGAAGCCCGCCACCCGGCCACGCAGGTACGGCCAGAGGATCTCGTCCTCGCTGTGGTGGTGCCAGTCGATCACCGAGCGCAGCCGCCCGAACCACTCCGCGAGCGCCGCGGCGGAGCCCGCCGAGCCGCGCTGCGCGGCGGCGGTCAGCCGTGCCGCGTCCCGGCGCATCGCGACGTGCATCAGGCCGAAGCCCTTGAGCTGCTCGGGCAGGGCGCGCAGCCCCTGCTCCGTCGACCAGACCGTTGTGCCGTCCGTCATGACCAGACCTCCAGTGTCCGTTCGGATTCCCTACCAGCGCCCGCCCGGAGACGGGCGGTCGGAGCCGCCCCGGACGGGTCGGCTCACACGTTCCACACGCCCGAGGCGGCGGCCTCGCGGGCGTAGTCGGCGAAGTCCCGCGGCTCGCGGCCCAACGCCCGCCGCACCCCGTCGCCCAGCGACGCGTTGCGGCCGTCCAGGATCACCGAGAACAGCTCCGCGAAGTCCGCCGGCAGCCCCGC
>NZ_JBHUAL010000391.1:0-2362 GCF_042789775.1 Kitasatospora sp. NPDC056800
ACGACGCACCGCCCGAGCCGAAGGAGCCCCCGTCATGTCCTCCACCCACCCCAGCCCGCCGTGGGACGTCCACCGGCTGCCCTCCGCCGCCGGCAGGTCCTTCCTGGTCACCGGGGGCAACGCCGGGATCGGCTACTTCGTCGCGGAGCAGCTCGCCGGGGCCGGGGCCGTCGTGGTGCTGGGGAGCCGGGACGGGGCGAAGGCCTCGGCCGCCATGGCCTCGATCCGCTCCCGCGTCCCCGGCGCGCGGCTGCGCCACCTCCGGCTGGACCTCGCCGACCTGGCGTCCGTGCGGACCGCCGCGGACGGTCTCGGACTCGACCGCCTCGACGCGGTGGTCCACAACGCCGGGGTCGCGCTCGACGATCCGCCGCGGTGCACGACGAAGGACGGCCACGAGCTGATGTTCGGGGTCAACCACCTGGGGCACGTCGCGCTGACCCGGGCCCTGGCGCCGCTGCTGTCCGCGGCGCCCGCCGCCCGGGTCGTGACGGTGGGGAGCTTCGCGGCGCGCTCCGAGCGGCTGGACCCGGACGACCTCCAGTCGGCCCGGGACTACCGCCCGAAGCGCGCCTACGGCCGGTCGAAGCTGGCGCAGATGTCCTTCGCCTTCGAGCTCGACCGCCGCCTGCGCGCCCGCGGCAGCACCGTGCTCAGCCTGGTGGCGCATCCCGGCGGCGCCCTGGACTCGCTGACCCCGGCCCGCCCGGGGGTGCACGCGGCGACCCGCGGCAGCCGGCTGCGGGGCGCGCCCGCCGGGCTGCTGCTCCAGGGCAAGGACCGCGGGGCCTGGCCGATCGTCCGGGCCGTCCTGGACCCGCGGGTGCGCGGCGGACAGCTGTGGGGGCCCAGGGCCTTCGGCCTGCGCGGCGCACCGGAGCTGGAGCCGGTCCGCGCCCACATGACCGATCCGGCCCTCGCCGCACGCCTGTGGGACGCCAGCTGCGAAGCGGCCGGCGTCGAGCCCGACCTGGCCCTCCTGTAGCGGCGGCTTCGTCCCGGCGGCTCCCCCGGTGCCCGTCCATCCCAGGAGGTGGCAGGGCACGCGCGCCGGGGGGACCCTGGAGGGGGCGGCCGGCTGCCCCGCGCGGAGCCGAGGAGGTTGACCCGTGAGGTTCATCCAGATCATCGAGTACCGGACGAGTCGGATCGACGAGTTCAACGCCCTGCTCGACAGCTGGGTCGAGAAGAACGCGGGCCACCGGCTGGCGATCCGCTCGCTGCAGACCCGTGACCGCGACGGCGAGAACGTGTACCTGAACATCGTGGAGTTCCCCTCGCACGAGGCGGCGATGCGGAACTCCGACCGCCCTGAGACCTCGGAGTTCGCCGCGCGGGCCGCCGCCCTGTGCGACGGGCCGCCGGTGTTCCGCAACCTCGACCTGGTGAACGAATGGACCTTCCAGGCCTGAGCCGACGCACGGACGCCGTACGGACAGGCGGCGGGGACGGCGGGATTCCGGTCGGCCGGTAGATTCGCTCCCTCACCACCGACCGAGGGAGCCCCCGTGCCCGACCGGCCCAGCCTGCTGTACGTGACCGACCTGGCCTACCCCGCCCGCGGCCGGCGCTACGGCGACGAGGACGTCCTCCTCACCTCCCGGCTGCGGGAGCACTTCGACCTGGCCCTGTGCCACCCGCTCGACGCCCGGTCCCTGATGGGGCGCTTCGACGGGGTCGTGGTGCGCAACAGCGGCCCGGTGCTGCACTACCGGGAGGAGTACGCCCGGTTCCGCTCCCAGGCGCTGGCCGACGGCGTACGCGTCTACAACCCGCTGACCGGGCGGGGCGACATGGCCGGGAAGCGGTACCTGCTGGACCTGACCGCGTCGGGCCACCCGGTCATCCCCACCGTCGACCGGCCGCAGGACCTCGACCGGCTGCCCGCCGCCGAGCGCTACGCGGTCAAGCCCGAGGAGGGCGCCGACAGCATAGGCCTGCGCTTCCTCACCCGCGAGGAGCTGGACGGCGTCGAGTGGGGCGAGGTGCTGGTCCAGCCGCGGATCGACTTCCGGTACGAGGTCTCGTTCTACTTCGTGGACGACGCCTTCCAGTACGCCCTCCACACGCCCGACCCGGCCCGGCGCTGGGTCCTGGAGCCGTACGAGCCGAGCGCCGCCGACCTCGCGTTCGCCCGCGGCTTCGTCGACTGGAACACGCTCGCCCACGGGATCCAGCGGGTGGACGCCTGCCGCGCGCCGGACGGGCGCCTGCTCCTGGTCGAGCTGGAGGACCTCAACCCCTACCTCTCCCTCGACCTGGTCGCCGACGAGGTCCGGGAGGGCTTCGTCCAAGCCATGGCGGACTCGCTGCGCCGCTTCCTGGACTGACCCCCGCCGGGCGCGGGGGCCCCCCCCCCCTC
>NZ_JBHUAL010000392.1:0-2354 GCF_042789775.1 Kitasatospora sp. NPDC056800
TCGCTCACCTCTCGATGGAGCCCCAGGTGACCCACACCCCCCTCCGCGACACCAGGAGGACCGGCCGCGCCACCGCGGGCCGGTGGCTGGCCGCCTCCGCCGTGACCGCCACGGCGCTCGTCGGCGCCACCGCGATCGCCGCCGCCGACACCACCCCCGCCGACAACTCCGCCGCACCGCCCGCGGTCGAGGACTTCGCCTACCCGGGCGCCGCAGCGATCACCAAGGTGAAGCTGCTGCGCGGCGACGGCCACATCCTGCTCGGCGACTGCGCCAAGCCCACCCAGATCCAGGTCTGGACCCTGGCCCCGGGCAACCCGGACAACCAGATCTGCTTCACCGTCTCCGGCACCACCGGGTCGCTCTCCCTCCAACTGCCCGAGGTCTTCGCGATCCAGACCGCCGGCGGCCGCGCGGTCCGGGCCGGCCTCACCACCGGCACCACCCAGCAGACCCTCGACGTCCCCAAGGACGGCTTCAAATCGGTCGGCGAAGGCAACAACGGCGCCTCGACCAGCCTCGTCGAACTGACCGTCACCGGCTGACAGCCACCCACTCATCCACCTCTCACATCCGGGAACGCACATGTCTCGCAACTCCTCGCCCCGCAACCTGCGGGCGGGCGCCCTGGCCACCGTCCTCGCCGCCGGCGCCCTGACCACCCTCGCCACGCCCCCGGCCGGCGCCGTGGTCGGCGACGCGGCCGCCAACGGCACCTACGCCTACACCGCGCTCCTGACGATCGGCGACAACCTGCGGGCCTGCACCGGCACGCTGGTCGACCGCAGCTGGGTGCTCACCGCCGCCTCCTGCTTCTCCGACGACCCGGCGCAGCCGCAGGCGCTGGCGGCGGGTGCGCCGAAGTGGAAGACCACCGCGACCATCGGCCGCACCGATCTGACGACCGGTGCCGGAAAGACCGCCGAGATCTCCGAGCTGGTGCCGCGTGCCGACCGTGACCTGGTGATGGCGCGTCTGGCCACGCCGGTGGACGGCATAGCCCCGCTGCGGGTCGCCACCGCCGCGCCCGCCGCCGGGCAGACCCTGCGGGTGCCCGGGTACGGGCGTACCAAGGACGAGTGGGCGCCGCTGAAGCTGCACAGCGGTGCGTTCTCGCTGGACACGGTGAGCGCGACCGGGATCGGCACCACCGGTACGGGCGGTGCGGCGGTCTGCAAGGGCGACACCGGCGCCCCCGTGGTCCGCGAGGTCAACGGCAAGGCCGAACTGGTCGCGGTGGCCTCCCGTTCCTGGCAGGGTGGCTGCCTGGGCGTGCCCGCCACCGAGACCCGCACCGGCGCCTTCAACTCCCGTGTCGACAACATCGCCGGCTGGGTGCAGCAGGTGCGGGCGAAGGCCATCGGTTGGAAGACCCAGGCCCTGGTGCGCAGCGACGCCAACCTGTATCTGGCGTCGCGTCTGTACGACGGTTCGTGGACGCCGTACGAGGATGTTCAGGCGGCGGCGGGGAACATCGGCGGTGTGCGGGCGGTCTCCTCGGCGGGTATCAACGGTGACACCCACGTCATCGCGCTCGGTGGTGACGGGCACCTGCACCACGCCGTGCACAACCTGGACGGCGGCTGGGGCCAGAAGTTCGTCGACATCAACACCACGGTCGCCGACCTCGGCAACATCACCCAGGTCACCATCGCGCCGGTCGGCAACGACCTGCACGTCGTGGTCGTCGCGGACGGCATCCTGTTCCACAGCATGCGGTCCGGCAACGGCCAGTGGAGCTCGTTCAAGGTGGTCACCGAGGTCACCGGTCCGCTCAACGGGATCACCTCCATCTCCGCCGGTGGGGCCGCCGGAGGGGAGTTGCACATCGCCGCCGTGTCGGGCGGGAAGGTCTACCACACCCGCCGCAACGCCGCCGGGAGCTGGTCCCCGTGGGGGTCGGTCGCCGAGGCCGCCGGCGCCACCGCGCCCGTGAGCGCCGTCGCCGTCACCCGCCAGGGCGACGACCTCAACCTCGCCGTGATCGCCAGCGACGGCCAGTACCACACCCTGCGCCACGCCAGCGGCAGCTGGCAGCCGGTCAACTCCCTCGGAAGCGTCCTCGGGAACGTCACCGGCACCGGCATCAGCGCCGCCACCGTCGACACCGACGCCGTCTTCGCCGTCACCACCAACGACAACAAGATCCTGCTGACCAACCGTCACGCCGACGGCAACTGGACCGCCCCCGAGAGCCTCGACCTCACCGCCATCCCCGGCAACCACACCGGCACCGTGATCACCAGCTCCCTCTGACCCCAGGCCTGTCGGTCGGCAGGCCGGCGGGGCACACCTGCTCAGGAGTATGCGAAGCGCCCGGCCGGGAAACCCCGGCCGGGCGGGGAGCGCCGGCG
>NZ_JBHUAL010000393.1:0-2337 GCF_042789775.1 Kitasatospora sp. NPDC056800
ATCACCAAGCTGACGACCAACACCGTCACCGCCTCCTTCCCCGGCCCCGGCGGAACACCCATCACCACACCACCCTCCGAAGCCAGTGCCGACGTTCCGTCCCTGGTCATCAACAAGGAGGTCTGCACCTCCGCAAACGCCGCTGACTGCGGTGAGGGCGGCGCGGGACCGTGGGCCAAGACCACCACCGTCGCCCCGAACGGCACCGCCTACTGGCGGATCACGGTCACCAACAACGGCACGGTGAACCTGACCGGCATCACCCTCACCGACACGGTCACGCCGTCGTGTGTCACAGCTGCTGGCACCTTCGACCTGGCGGCGGGCGCGTCCCATCAGGTGTTCTGCAACCTGACGAGCGTCTCCCAGTCGACGACGAACACGGTGACGGCGTCCTTCCCCGGCCCTGGTGGCACCCCGATCACCACACCGCCCTCCGAGGCGAGCGTCGACGTTCCGTCCCTGGTCATCAACAAGGAGGTCTGCACCAGCACCAACCCGGCCGACTGCGGCCAAGGCGGCTCCGGCCCCTGGGCGAAAACCACCACCGTCGCCCCGAACAGCACCGCCTACTGGCGCATCACGGTGACCAACAACGGCCCCGTCAACATCACCGGCATCACCCTCGCCGACGCCGTCACACCGGCCTGCGTCACAGCTGCCGGATCGTTCGATCTGGCGGCAGGTGCCTCCAAGCAGGTGTTCTGCAACCTGCCGGGCGTCACTCAGTTGACGACGAACACGGTGACGGCGTCCTTCCCCGGCCCTGGTGGCACCCCGATCACCACGCCCCCGTCCGAGGCCAGTGCCGACGTCCCGTCCTTGGCCATCAACAAGGAGGTCTGCACCTCCGCAAACGCCGCCGACTGCGGTGACGGCGGCGCAGGCCCCTGGGCCAAGACCACCACCGTCGCGCCGAACGGCACCGCCTACTGGCGGATCACCGTCACCAACAACGGCACGGTGAACCTGACCGGCATCACCCTCACCGACTCCGTGACGCCGGCTTGTGTCACGGCTGCGGGGACATTCGATCTGGCGGCAGGTGCCTCCAAGCAGGTGTTCTGCAACCTGCCGGGCGTCACCAAGTTGACGACGAACACGGTGACGGCGTCCTTCCCTGGCCCCGGCGGCACCCCGATCACCACGCCCCCGTCCGAGGCCAGTGCCGACGTCCCGTCCCTGGCCATCAACAAGGAGGTCTGCACCTCCGCAAACGCCGCCGACTGCGGTGACGGCGGCCCCGGCCCCTGGGCCAAGACCACCACCATCGCGCCGAACAGCACCGCCTACTGGCGGATCACCGTCACCAACAACGGCACGGTCAACCTGACCGGCATCACCCTCACCGACTCCGTCACACCCTCGTGCGTGACGGCTGCGGGGACATTCGACCTCGCGGCAGGTGCCTCCAAGCAGGTGTTCTGCAACCTGCCGGGCGTCACCAAGTTGACAACCAACACCGTCACCGCCTCCTTCCCCGGCCCCGGCGGCACCCCGATCACCACACCCCCGTCCGAGGCGCGCGTGGACGTGAGCGGCACCAACGTTCCGTCGCTGAGCGTCGACAAGGAGGTCTGCCAGTCGGACAAGTCCGGCGAGTGCGGTGAGGGCGGCGCCGGGCCGTGGGGCAAGGAGGTGACGCTGCACAAGGGTGGGGCGTCCGAGGAGCCGTGTGCGCCGGACAAGTGCCAGGCGTTCTGGCAGATCACGGTGACCAACACCGGCACGGTGGACCTGACCGGGATCACGCTGAACGACCGCCAGGAGGTGTCCTGCACGGTGGCGGCCGGGACGTTCGATCTGGCCGCGGGGCAGACGAAGAAGTTCTACTGCTCCAGCCTGATCAGTGAGGACACCGTCAACACGGTCACGGCCTCCTACGTGCCGCCGAACTCGCCGCCCGGGACCGAGCCGGTGACCACTCCGCCGTCCTCCGCGCTCGCCCGGTGCACGCCGCCGTGCGAGAAGGAGGAGTGCCACGAGCACAAGCCCGGCCATGAGAACGGCAATGGGAACGGCAGTGGCCACGGCAACGGGAACGGGAATGGGAACGGCAACGGCCAGGGGCCGGAGCACGGCAGCACCGGTCCCGGCGAGCACCCGCAGGGCGGGCACCAGCAGCACCACGAGGGTGGGCCGCTGCCGGACACCGGCTCGTCGGTCCGGCCCTACGCCGCGACCGGTGCGGCGCTGGCCGGTCTCGGTTCGGTGCTGGCCCTCCTGGTCCGGGCGCGCAGGCGCCGGGTGGGCGGGGTGAGCGAGTGAGCCCGACAAGGCCCGACCGGTCCTGACGGGCCGAGGGCGGTGGCCCGGGAGGAAGTCCTCCCGGGCCAC
>NZ_JBHUAL010000394.1:0-2318 GCF_042789775.1 Kitasatospora sp. NPDC056800
CGACCGCAGTGGTCGGGGGCCTTCGTCGTACGTCTCGTGGGTTGTCAGGCCAGAGCCTGCCGCGCGATCAGCGCCACCGCGAGCAGCCCGGCCAGCAGGGCCAGCAGCATCGCGGGGGAGAGTGCGGCGAACGGGCTCTGCTGCTCCTGGATCCGGGCCCGGTTGGCCCGGCACACCGGGCAACGCCCGTCGCTGACGCGGCCGTTGCAGTTGGCGCACACCAGATGGTCGCAGGTCATGCGATCTCCTCCTCGCTGCTACAGCCAACGCGCCGGACGGGGCTTTGGTTCCATGTGCTGCCCTGTACGGGGGAGCGGCCGTGACGCGGTCGCCCCCTCCACTCTGCCAGGTTCCGGCGGTTCCGGCTCCCGGGCTGCGAGATGGCCCCCGATATTCTGGGCATAAACGGACATTCTCCCCCAAGGGGCGGGCGTTGTCGCGGGCGGCCCCTGCGGGCCGGATGCCGATTCGCGTATGGTCCGAGTCCGGGAGCGGCCCTCCGCGCTCCCTTCGACCGCCCCCGGGCCGGGCCCCAGGGGCGGACCGACCCAAGGACTGGCGCCGCCTAGGATGGCCTCCGTGATGCAGCCGTGATCAGATTCGACAACGTCTCCAAGACCTATCCCAAGCAGAACCGTCCCGCCCTGGACAACGTCTCGCTGGAGATCGAGAAGGGTGAGTTCGTCTTCCTGGTCGGCTCGTCCGGCTCGGGCAAGTCCACCTTCCTGCGCCTGTGCCTGCGCGAGGAGCGTCCCACCACGGGGGCGGTGCACGTGCTGGGCAAGGACCTCGGCAAGCTGTCCAACTGGAAGGTGCCGCACATGCGCCGCCAGCTGGGCACCGTCTTCCAGGACTTCCGCCTGCTGCCGAACAAGACGGTCGCGCAGAACGTCGCCTTCGCGCTGGAGGTGATCGGCAAGCCCAAGAGCGCCATCAACAAGGTGGTGCCCGAGGTGCTGGAGCTGGTCGGCCTCGGCGGCAAGGAGGACCGCATGCCGGGCGAGCTGTCCGGTGGTGAGCAGCAGCGCGTGGCGATCGCCCGGGCCTTCGTGAATCGTCCGATGCTGCTCATCGCGGACGAGCCCACCGGCAACCTCGACCCGCAGAACTCGGTCGGCATCATGAAGCTGCTCGACCGCATCAACCGCACCGGCACCACGGTGCTGATGGCCACCCACGACCAGGCCATCGTCGACCAGATGCGCAAGCGCGTCATCGAGCTCGACAAGGGGCTGCTCGTCCGCGACCAGGCCCGCGGCGTCTACGGGTACCAGCACTGACCGACCAGCGCTGACCCGTAGGGCCGCCGGCCCGAACCGCCAGTCCCGGAGCAGTACCGACCCTGGAGTTGTTTCCCGCATGCGTGCCCAGTTCGTCCTGTCGGAGATCGGTGTGGGTCTCCGACGCAACCTGACCATGACCATCGCGGTCGTGGTCAGTGTCGCGCTCTCCCTCGCCCTCGCCGGTTCCTCGCTCCTGGTCCGCGACCAGGTGAACTCCATGAAGGGGTACTGGTACGACAAGGTCGAGGTGAGCATCTACTTCTGCACCAAGGCGGACGCCCGGAACTCGCCCCAGTGCGACAAGGGTGCGGCCACCGACCAGCAGGTCCAGGACATCAAGGACCAGCTGGACAAGATGACCTCGGTGGTCCAGTCGTCCACCTACGAGAGCTCCGCCGACGCGTACAAGCACTGGAAGGAGATGAACCCGGACAACCCGCTCATCTCCGTCCTGGGCGCGGACGCCATGCCGCAGTCCTGGCGGGTCAAGCTCAACGACCCGACCAAGTACGACGTGATCCAGAGCGCCTTCGCCGGCAAGCCCGGCGTCAAGTCGGTCGAGGACCAGCGGAAGATCCTGGAGAACCTGTTCGGCCTGCTGAACGGCCTCCAGACGGCGGCCTTCGTGATCATGGTGCTGATGCTGTTCGTCGCGCTGCTGCTGATCGTCAACACCGTCCGGGTGTCGGCGTACAGCCGACGGCGTGAAACCGGGATCATGCGCCTGGTCGGTGCGTCGAACTTCTACGTCCAGATGCCGTTCATCGCCGAGGCGGCCTTCTCGGCGCTGCTGGGCGCGATGATGGCCTCCGGACTGCTGATCGGCGGGCACTTCTTCGTCCAGAACTGGCTGGCCGACCGGGTGCAGTTCATCCACTTCATCGGCCTCGGCTCGGTGCTGGCGGTGATACCGCTGCTGATCGTGGTGGGTATGGGCATGGCCGGTGTGGCGGCGTTCTTCACGCTGCGCAAGTACCTCAAGGTCTGATTCCCGGACGCCCCGACGGCCCCGGACGGCACTGCGCCGTCCAGGGC
>NZ_JBHUAL010000395.1:0-2271 GCF_042789775.1 Kitasatospora sp. NPDC056800
AGACCGGCGCCCGATGGCGCCCCCGGGAGGTCCTCTCCCGGGGGCGCCTTCGTGTTCCGCCGCCTACTGGGGCAGCCGGTAGACGCCCTGCTCGACCGGCTCGACCAGGCCGTCCGCCACCAGGCCGTCCAGCGCCCGGGCCCGCTGCACCGAGTCCGGCCAGACCGCGTCCAGCCGGGCCTGCGGCACCGTCCCATGCGCCTCGCGCAGCACCGCGAGCAGCTTGCCGCGCACCTGGCGGTCCGTCCCCTCGTAGGACTGGCCGCGCCGGGCCGGGCCCTCGTACGGCGGGCGGCCGGCCCGCTGCCAGGCGCAGGTGGTGAACAGCGGGCAGTCCCCGCACTCCGGGCCGCGGGCGGTGCAGACCAGCGCGCCCAGCTCCATCACGCCGACCGCCCAGGTGGCGGCCGTCTCGGCGTCGTCCGGCAGCAGCGCGGTGGCGGTGCGGCGCTCGGCGGCGGTGGTGGCCTGGGCCGGGTACTCGACGCCGGTCACCGCGCGGGCGAAGACCCGGCGGACGTTGGTGTCCAGCACCACGTGCCGCTGGCGGAAGGCGAAGGAGGCGACGGCGGCGGCGGTGTACTCCCCCACGCCGGGCAGCGAGAGCAGGGTGGCGTGGTCGTCCGGGACCTCGCCGTCGTGCTGCTCGGTGATCGCCACCGCGGCCGCGTGCAAGCGCAGCGCCCGGCGCGGGTAGCCCAGCCGGCCCCACATCCGGACCGCCTCGCCGGGCGCGTCGGCGGCGAGGTCGGCCGGGGTCGGCCAGCGGGTGAGCCAGGCCTCCCAGGCGGGCAGCACGCGCTTGACCGGGGTCTGCTGGAGCATGAACTCGCTCACCATGACCGCCCAGGGCGTGGCGTCGGGGGTCCGCCAGGGCAGGTCCCGCTTGCTCGCCTCGTACCAGTCCAGGACGGTCGAGTGGAACAGCGGCAGGGGCATCGGCGGCCGGGCGGCGTCGGCGGCGGTGGCAGGGGCGGTGATGGCAGTCATGGCCCTTCGATCCTCCCATGCCCGCCGACCGGGCCGAAGTGGATCAGTCTGCTCCGGACCGACCGGGGGACCGACCGGAAATCGTCCGATTGGGGCTCGCTCGAACGGATCAAATGGCGGATCATGTGAAGGAAGGGGCGACTGTGCGGTGTTGGTGAGTCAATCGCCACACACAGTCTCGTAGAGTTTGGTCGTGCCTTCTCTGCGTCAACCCGTCGGACCACTGCCGGCCTCGATCTACTGGCGTCGGCGCGTCATCGTGCTCGTCGCCGTCGCGGCGGTCGTCGCCCTGATCGCCTGGCTGATGATCGATCAGGGCGGGGGCGGTGACGGCGGCTCACCGGGCAACGCCGCACAGGCCGTTCCCTCCCAGTCCCAGAACCAGACACCGGCTCAGGCGATCACGCCCGGCGCCTCACCGAGCGGCCCCGCGGCGCGCCCGGGCGGCGGCTCCGGGGGCGGACCGGTGGCGGGCGGTGGCGGCACCGAGGTCAACCTCAGCGGCGGCACCGGCGCCGGCGGCGCCAACCCGGCCCCCGGGGGCGGCGCCGCGCCGGCGACCGGCGGCGGCACCGGTGGCGGCACGGGCGGCTCCGGCGGTACGGGCGGCGGCGCTCCGCCGGTGAACACCCCCGAGGTCATGGCGCTGCCGGTCTGCGCCTCCTCGCAGGTGGCGCTGGAGCTGGCCGGCACCCAGAACTCGTACCAGCCCAAGGACAAGCCCCGACTGGCGCTGACGGTCAAGAACTCCTCCGGCACCAACTGCCGGGTGGACCTGGGCCGCACCGCCTCCGTGATCACGGTGAGCGGCAGCAACAACGACCGGGTCTGGTCCTCCGGCGACTGCCCGACCGACAAGGGCAGCATCTGGGTGCAGCTCGGCGCGAACGGCAACCAGACCGAGACCTTCACCTGGGACCGCAGCCGCAGCAAGCCGCAGTGCGCGACCGCCGACCAGACGCCGCCGCCGAGCGGCACCTACGTGGTGCTCGCGGAGCTCACCGGGCTCTCCGGGGACAAGGTCTCGGCGCGGGCCTCGATCCGGCTGGACGGCTGAGAACCGGTCACCTTCCCTCGGAGCCCCCGGCCGTCGCTCGGCCGGGGGCTCCGCCGTGTCCGGGGTGCCGGGCGCGCTGACGTTCGCCGCGGGCGAGGACGGCGCGGTTGGCGGCGTCGCGGTCGGTCGCCGGGATACCGTCGAGATTCCCGACGAGTCCCGGATTTCCTTGCAGCAGGGCGACTTTCGCCGTATCCGACAGGCTCGCCCACCACGCCTTGTTG
>NZ_JBHUAL010000396.1:0-2266 GCF_042789775.1 Kitasatospora sp. NPDC056800
GCGTTCCTCCGCCGGGGCCGTGCCGTACGCGTGCGGGCCGGTCAGCCGCAGCCGCCCGCGTGGCCGTCGTCGACGGCCCGGGCGCCGAGCCCGACCGCCGGGGCGGCCGGCGGCGGCAGCGCCCCGTCGCCGCCGGCCCGGGCCCGCAGGTGGGCGACGAAGTCCGGCAGCCGGTCCAGCCCCCAGAAGCGGTTGAAGCCCTGGACGAAGAACGGGACGCCGAACACCCCGTCGTCGCAGATGTCCTTGAGCAGCAGGGCCCCCTGCCGGCGCAGCTCCGGGTCGTCGCTCGCACCCGCCAACTCCGCCGGGTCGAGGCCCAGTTCGGCCCCGATCCCGGCGATGACGGTCCGGTCGCAGATGTCCCGGCCCTGCTCCCAGCGGGCCCGGTAGGCGGCCGCGACGAACTGCGGGCCGAGACCCCCGCGCAGGGCCCGCAGATAGGCCAGGTGGGGGACCTCCCAGACCGGGTCGCGGTCCACCGGCCAGCGGAACGCGATCCCCCGCGCGGCGGTGAGGCGCCGCACGTCCTGGAGGACGTACAGGTGCTTGGCGCGGGACATCGCGGTGTACGGGAACGAGCCGCCGAGCTCGGCCAGCAGCCGCTCGCTGGTGCCGTCCGGCTCGAAGAAGGGCCGCCACTCCACCGCCCCGGCGACGTCCGGGTGCCGCTCCAGCAGCTCGCGGTAGGCGAGCCAGGAGTACGGGCTGCGCAGCGAGAAGTAGAACCGCGGAGCCCTGCCGGACCCGCTCACAGCACCAGCCCGCCGTCGACGCCGAAGACCTGCCCGGTGATGTACGAGGCGCGGTCGGAGAGCAGGAAGGAGACCAGGTCGGCGACCTCCTCGGGGCGGCCGAGGCGGCCCAGCGGGATGCGTCCGGTGAGGTCGGCGCCCTCGGCGAGGGCGGAGGTCATGTCGGTCTCGATGAAGCCGGGCGCCACGGAGTTGACCCGGATGCCGCGCGGCGCGACCTCCTTGGCCAGCGCCTTGGAGAACCCGATGATCCCGGCCTTGGACGCCGAGTAGTTGGTCTGGGTGGCGTTGCCGTACACGCCGGCCACCGAGGACATCGTCACCAGGGCGCCGGCGCGGCGCTTCATCATCGCGAACACCGCCGCCCGGCAGACGTGGTACGTGCCGTCCAGGTTGACCCGCATGACGTCCTGCCAGGCCTGCTCGGTGAGCAGCACCAGCGGGTTGTCCCGGACGATGCCGGCCGAGGAGACGACCGCGTGGAGCGGGCCCAGCTCCTGCTCGGCGGCCTTGACGAAGGCCTCGGCCTGGGCGCGGTCGGCCACGTCGACCCGCCGGGCCAGCACCCGGGCGCCGGCCGCCTCGGCCTCCTTCGCGGTCTCCGCCGCGGCCTCCTCCCGGGACTGGTAGCAGAACGCCACGTCGTAGCCGTCGGCGGCGAGCCGGGCCACCACGCTGCGTCCGATGCCCCGGGACCCTCCGGTCACCAGGGCGACCCGTCGTGCGGACATCAGGACCTCCCGTCGGTCGTGCTTCCAGGGGCCCGGAGGAGTTCCGCCGGGCGCAGCGCCAGCGTCAACTGGCCGACCTCCAGCACCGGGTGGCCGTCCACGGTGCTGCGGCCGGAGGTGATGAAGGAGTCGCCGAGGGCGCGGACCATGGTGACCTCGTGCACCACGACCGAGCCGGGGCGGACCGGGCCGAGCACCCGGACGTCCCGGGTCCGGGCCAGCAGCACGACCTGCCCGTCCAGCACGTTGGCGTTCGGCCGCTCCCAACAGGACAGCAGCACCGCGCACTGCGCCCAGGACTCCAGCAGCTGGCCGAGCGGGTAGTCGTACTCCTCGTTGGCGGCGTCCTCGGGCACGTCCCGGTAGGCGGGCTCGGCGAGGGTGACCGCCTTGTACGCGACGAGCCGGCGGCCCGGTTCGATCTCGGCGATCCGGTCGACCAGCAGCGCGGGGTGGCGGTGCGGGACGACCGAGGTGATGGCGGCGATGTCCTTCACAGGGCCTCCCGGGGGTAGAACAGGGTGATCTCGGCGGCGAGTCGGTCGTCGGCGTGGACCTGGGCGCAGACCCGGGCCCCGTCGTGGTCGCGCTGGATCCGGGCGTCGACGGCGATCTCGTCGCCGGGCCGCACCGGGCTCAGGAAGCGCGCCCGGGTGAGCTCGGCCCGGCCGGGGCCGGGGACGGCGGCCGCGGCCGCCAGCTCGTGGACGTACTGCACCAGGCCGAAGCCGGGGACCACCGGCAGGCCGGGGTAGTGCCCGCGCAGGAACGGTTCGGCCG
>NZ_JBHUAL010000397.1:0-2257 GCF_042789775.1 Kitasatospora sp. NPDC056800
GCCCTGCCGTTCCCGGAGTTTCCCGGGGAACGGCAGGGCCTCACGGCGTTTGCCTGGGAGCTGCTCAGCTCTTGTCGGCGTCGGCGTCGGCCTTGGCGGCCTTCGACTCTTCGGCCTCGGCGGCCTCGGCCTGCTGGGCGCGCTCGGGGACGACGCCGTCGAAGTCGTCGTCGATCTCGAGGTCGTCCTCGTCGTAGAACTCCTCGACGTCCTCCTCGTCCTCGAAGATCACGCGGTCCTCGGAGTGGTCGCCGCCACCGCGCTTCTTCTGCACCGGGGCGTCCGTCGACTCGGCCTCGTCCTCGGCCAGCTCCGGGTCGAGCGTGTCGGTGAACTCCACGCCGTCGATCTCGGCCAGCCGCTCCGAGGCGTTGGTGGTGCCGTCGGTGTCGGCCTCGGCGGCCTTGGCGAACCAGTCACGGGCCTCGTCGGCCCGGCCGGCCGCGATCAGGGCCTCGGCGTAGGCGTACCGCAGGCGCGCGGTCCACGGCTGAACGGAGTTGGAGGCAAGCTCCGGGCTCTGCAGCGTCACCACGGCGGCGTCGAACTGCTCCATGTCGGCGCGGGCACCGGCCGCCACCAGGCGCATCTCGACCTGGCCGGCCTTGTCCAGCTGCTTCACCTCGGGCTCGCCAGCCATCGCCAGCGCCCGCTCCGGACGGCCCAGACCGCGCTCGCAGTCGGCCATCACCGGCCACAGGTCCGCCCGGCCGGTCATCCGACGGGCGGCGCGGAACTCGGTCAGCGCCTCGGAGTAGCGCTGCGTCATGTACGAGGCGAAACCGGCCGCCTCACGGACGGCTGCCACGCGGGAGGCCAGACGGAGCGCGATGCGCGAGTACTGGTAGGCCTCCTCCGCCTCGCCGTCGAGCAGGCGGGCCACCATCACCAGGTTGCGGGCGACGTCGTCCGCGAGGGTCTTGGGCAGGCTCTTGAGCTCCTGGCGCACGTCCGCGTCCAGCTCGTAGCCGGTGACGTCCTCCGGGATCGGCAGACGCTTGACGGGCTCGTAGTTGCCCCGGCGGTCGTCGTACTCCCGGCGGTCGCCGCCGCGCTCGTCCCGGTCACGGCGGTAGCCGCCACCCGACGGGCGGTCGTCACGGCGGAAGCCGCCGCGGTCGCCACCGCGGTCATCGCGGTTGAAGCCACCGGAGGGGCGGTCGTCACGACGGAAACCACCGCCGGCCGGACGGTCGCCACGGTCGCGGTTGAAACCGCCACCCGACGGACGGTCGTCACGACGCGGACGGTCGTCACGGTCGTCCCGACGGAAACCGCTCGGGCGGTCGTCACGACGGAAGCCACCGCGGTCGCCGCCGCGGTCATCGCGGTTGAAACCGCCGGAGGGGCGGTCGTCACGGCGGAAGCCGCCACGGTCGCCACCGCGGTCGTCACGGTTGAAGCCACCCGAGGGGCGGTCGTCACGACGGAAACCACCGCCGGCCGGACGGTCACCACGGTCGCGGTTGAAACCGCCACCCGACGGACGGTCGTCACGACGGAAACCGCCACGGTCGCCGCCGCGGTCATCGCGGTTGAAACCGCCGGACGGGCGGTCGTCGCGGCGGAAACCGCCACGGTCGCCACCGCGGTCGTCACGGTTGAAACCACCCGAGGGGCGGTCGTCACGACGGAAGCCACCGCCGGCCGGACGGTCACCGCGGTCGCGGTTGAAACCGCCACCCGACGGACGGTCATCGCGACGGAAACCGCCGCGCTCGCCGCCACGGTCGTCACGGTTGAAACCGCCCGACGGACGGTCGCCGCGGTCGCGGTTGTACCCGCCGGTGGGGCGGTCGTCACGGCGGAAGCCGCCACGGTCGCCACCGCGGTCGTCGCGGTCGCGGCCGTACCCGCCGCCCGACGGACGGTCGTCACGACGCGGACGGTCGTCACGGTCGTCGCGACGGTAGCCGCCGGAGGGGCGGTCATCGCGGCGGAAGCCACCGCGGTCGCCGCCACGGTCGTTGGACCAGCCCCCGCGGGACCGGGGCTCGTAGCCTCGGCCGTCGTCCGATCGACGCTCGGGACGGTCCTGGGGCTGGTTCGACATCGTGGTGACTCCTTCTGCTGCTTCAGCTACACCGCGGGCGGAGCATGCGACTCCACCACCGCCACGCGGCTTCGACGCCGGCCTGCTGGCCCGCGTACCTTCTCCATTGTCCGACATGCCGGGACCCTCCGCGTCTGGGCGGAAGTCCCGCTTTTGCCGATCTTCTTCACGTTCGCAAAACACAAAAAGGCCGCGGCCCCAGCG
>NZ_JBHUAL010000398.1:0-2213 GCF_042789775.1 Kitasatospora sp. NPDC056800
GTGCCGTTCGAGTACCTGGTGGAGGAGTTGAACCCCCGGCGGTCGGCGGCGCGGCATCCGTTGTTCCAGGTGATGCTGGCCTTGCAGAACACCGAGCAGGCCCGGTTCGAACTGCCGGGCCTGGAGGTGGCGGAGGAGCCGGTGGGCACGGGTGTGTCCCGGGTCGACCTCACCCTCAGCCTCGCCGAGGAGCCCGGCGGCGGGATGCGGGGTGTCGCGGAGTTCGCGACGGACCTGTTCGACCGGTCCACCGTCGAGGTGCTCCTCGACCGGTGGGTGCGCTTGCTGGAGGCGTTGACCGCGCGGCCGGAGCTGCCGGTCGGCCAGGCCGACATCCTCACCCCCGACGAACACCGCGAACTGTCGCGGCTGGACTACGTCCTGGACCGGAACCTCCGACTCGTACCGCGGGGTGTCGTGGGCGAGCTGTACGCCAGGGGCGCGGAGAGCGACCTGGCCGGCAGCGACCCGGAGCGCTGGGTGCCGGACCCGTTCGGTACGCCGGACGCGCGGATGTACCGCACGGGCGACCTGGCCCGCCGCCGGACCGACGACGGGCACCTGGAACTCGTCGGCCCCGCCGACCCGTTGGCCGCCGCCCTGGAGATCGAAGCCGTCCTGCGGACACTGCCCGGCGTCGCCGAGGCCGCCGTGGTGGTGGACGGCGAGGCGACGCGGTCGGTGGCCTATGTGGTGCCGCTCGTCATGAACCAGTTCTCCGTGTCGCGCCTGCACGAGGACCTGAAGCACCGGCTGCCGGAACACCGGCTGCCCGCGGTGGTCATGCCCGTTCCCGCCCTCCCGCTGACGGCGGACGGGGCGCTCGACCGGGACGCCCTGCCCGACCCCGACCCCGACCACGCGCCGCGGGCGGTGCGGACGACGCGCTCGCCGCAGGAGGAGATCCTCTGCGGTCTGTTCGCGGAGGTGCTGGGGGTCGACCGGGTCGGGATCGACGACGGGTTCTTCGGCCTGGGCGGTCACTCGTTGATGGCGGCCCGGCTGGTGAGCCGTGTGCGGTCGGTGCTGGGTGTGGAGCTGCCGTTGCGTGCGGTGTTCGAGTCGTCGACGGTGGCCGGGTTGGCGGAGCGGTTGTCTTCCGGTGGTGTGGTGCGCCCGGAGTTGGTGGCGGGGGTGCGGCCGGAGCGGTTGCCGTTGTCGTTCGCTCAGCAGCGGTTGTGGTTCCTGCACCGCTTGGAGGGGCCGTCGGCGACGTACAACATGCCCTTGGGGCTGCGGTTGTCGGGCGCGTTGGACCGGGGTGCGTTGGCAGCCGCGTTGGACGACGTGGTGGGCCGGCACGAGTCGCTGCGGACGGTGTTCGCCGAAGTGGACGGCGAATCCTGCCAGCGGGTGCTGGCTGAGGCGCCGGTCCCGCTGGTGACCGTGGAGGTCGACGCCGACGGACTGCGCGACGCGATGGCCGAGGCCGCCCGGTACGCCTTCGACCTGGCGGCGGAGATCCCGCTCCGGGCGTGGTTGTTCGCCTCGGGCCCGTCGGAGCACGTCCTGCTCGTGGTGCTGCACCACATCGCGGGCGACGGTTGGTCGTTGGCGCCGCTGGCGCGTGATCTTGCGGAGGCGTACACGGCCCGGCTGGAGGGTTCGGCGCCCGGGTGGGAGCCGCTGCCGGTGCAGTACGCGGACTACACGCTGTGGCAGCGCGAGGTCCTGGACGAGGTGCGCGACGGCCAGATCGCCTACTGGCGCGGCCAGTTGGCGGAACTTCCGGAGGAGGTGAGCCTGCCCGCCGACCGGGCTCGGCCGGCGGTGGCCTCGTACGCGGGAGGGACGGCGTCGTTCGAGCTGGGCCCGGACCTGCACCGCGCACTGGGCGAGCTCGCGCGGTCGTCGAACGCGACGTTGTTCATGGTGCTGCAGGCGGGTCTCGCCGTGCTGCTGTCCCGCCTGGGTGCGGGGGAGGACGTCCCCATCGGCTCTCCGGTGGCCGGTCGCTCCGACGGGTCCCTGGACGATCTGGTCGGGTTCTTCGTGAACACGCTGGTGCTGCGGACGGATGTGTCGGGTGATCCGTCGTTCGCCGAGCTGGTCGGCCGGGTGCGTGAGGCGGGTCTGGGCGCGTTCGCGCACCAGGACGTGCCGTTCGAGTACCTGGTGGAGGAGTTGAACCCCCGGCGGTCGGCGGCGCGGCATCCGTTGTTCCAGGTGATGCTGGCCTTGCAGAACACCGAGCAGGCCCGGTTCGAACTGCC
>NZ_JBHUAL010000399.1:0-2081 GCF_042789775.1 Kitasatospora sp. NPDC056800
CGCCGGCGCCGAGAACCCCCCCCCCCACTGCCCCCCCCGCCGCGGACGCGCGGTACGCGGGCGGGGCCGACTCCCCGCCCACGGCGGCCCGCCCGCGGCCGGGCGTCAACGGGCCGGAGCGGCGGCGGGGCGACGGCGGCGGTGGTAGGCCCAGGCCAGGGCGAGGGTGATCGGGCCCCAGAACATCGCCGTCGAGGTGCAGACCCGCCCCAGGAGCAGCCACCAGCCGTTGCTGTAGCCGACCTCCTCGAACACCCCCAGCCAGCCGAGCGGCATCCCGTCGAACAGGGCCGCCAGGACCAGCCCGCCGAGCACCGCCGGGACGACCGCCGCGAGCGGCGGCACCCGGCGGCCCCGCAGCACGGGCACCCAGCGCGGGAACACCTCGCCCCAACCGCTGACCAGCCCCAGGGTCAGGAGCGTCAGCGCCTCGGTGAGCACGCTCAGACCGATCACGTACGGGGCGGCCCACCAGACGTAGGCCGGGGCCTGCGGGTCGACGGTGCCCATCCGGAAGTCGAACGCGAACGGCAGCCGCCACAGGCAGTGCGGCAGCACGATGAACGGGAGGGCCTTGGCGAGCCGCAGGGCCCACCGGGGAACGGGGCGCTCGGTGTCGCCCACCGGGATGGTCTTCAGCATGCGTCCACGCTCCCGGACACCGCCCCCGCCGCACGTCCACCGCTCGGCCCGTCCCCCTCCCCCGCGCGAGCCAGCCAGCCGTCCGCCCAAGGTCGGAGACGGGCCGTCAGCTGATGGACCCCAACCCGAAGGCGGACTTCAGCAGCCCGAGGGCGTACGGGGTCTCGGTGCCCTTCAGCGTGGTCGGGTCGACCGAGTACACGACCGTGCGGGAGAGGTCGCGGGTGGCGAAGACGCCGCTGGTGGAACCGGGCCGGGAGCCGGTCTTGCCCCAGGCCACGACGCCGCCGGAGGCGAGGCGCACGAGGCCCATGCTCAGGCACGCCGTGTCGTCCGGGCAGTAGCGGTTGCCCGGGGCGACGGGCACCTCCGGGACGGTGAACAGCTCCTCCTGCTGGGCCGGCGGAAGGAGGCGGCCCCGGAACAGGGCGGTCATGAAGCGGTCCAGGTCGGGGGCGCTGGAGATCATGCCGCCCTCGGCCCAGGGCCACGGGCTCTGCTCGGTGACGTCCACGCGGTGCGAGCCGCCGTCGGAGTCGGGGACGGTCAGGTACGGGCGGGTCGCGGGGCGCCGCAGCGCCGGGTCGTCGGCGTCCGGGAGGGAGGTGTCGTGCAGGCCGAGCGGGCCGATGATCCGACGGCGCAGCTCGTCGGTGTAGCGGTGGCCGGTGACCTTCTCGACGACCAGCCCGGCGACGAAGGTGTTCATGCCGTTGTACTGCTGGGCGGTGCCGGGGTCGAAGGCCAACGACTGCCCGGCCGTCGAGGCGACGATCTCCTCGGGGGTGGGCGCGTCGAGCCGGTGCTCGGCGAACCAGCCGGTGGTGCCGTCGCCCCAGTACGTGTTGTCGCCGGTGGGCAGTCCGCTGGTGTGGTTGAGCAGCTGCCCGACCGTGACCGCCCCGAACTGGGCGGGGAGGTCCGGGAGGTACCGCCGGACGCTGCCGTCGAGGTCGATCCGGCCCTCGGCGGCGAGTTGGAGGACGACGGTGGCGGTGAAGACCTTCGAGATCGACCCGATCCGGAACCGGCCGCGCGGGTCCACGGCCGCCCCGCCCTCCGCCGAGCTGCCCTCGAACCTCCCGGCGGAGCCGGTGACCCGCACGAACCCGGCGGAGACGTCGGCGGCGGGCCGCTGGGCGAGGGCGGCCCGGAGCGCCGCCGGGTCGAGCGGCGACAGCGCGGACGGGCTCGCCGTCGTCGCCGACACGGTGGAGGTGGTGGCGAGGGCGGGCGTGCCCGCCCCGACCGTCAGCGCGGCCGCCAGGGCGGCGGAGGCGGCCACGACGGCCCAACGGTTGCGGTTCGTGTGCGCGTTCACGTGCGGTCCGGCTCCAGACTGGTCGTGGGGGGGGGGGGGGGGGGGGCCGGCCGCCGCCCGGAGGTACGGCACCCGCCCGCCCCGGGGCGAGAGGGGGGGGGGGGCCCGCCCCCCCGCC
>NZ_JBHUAL010000400.1:0-2070 GCF_042789775.1 Kitasatospora sp. NPDC056800
CTCCTCGGGAGTGGGGGGCCGCCGGCCTTTCGTGGGTGTGTTTCCGGGGCCGCGCTCCTGAGGGGCGCGGCCCCGGGCGCGCGGCATTTGCCGTGCGCGCCGACCGGAGTGCGGACCCGAACGGGTGAACAAGGGGTGGGGACACGCATCAGGCGGGGTTGGCGGACGTTGAGTGGAGGGAGGAGTGCACGAACGGTTGCCGGGGCGAGCGGGAAGGGGTGAGCCGGTGCGGAGTGTCCAGCGGGCCGTCCTGCTGCGGGCGGCGGCGGCCGTGGTGGTGCTCGTCGGCGCGGTCGGGGTGCACGTCGAGGTGGGCCACGCGTTGGCGAAGCGGGGTGCCGAGCGGGCGGAGCGGGAGGCGGTGGCGTGCGCGGAGGCCGCCCGGCACCCCGACCTGTTCGAGGCGGGGTGGTTGGCGGGGTGCCGCTGACGCTCGGGTGTTCGGACTGTTCGGACGGAACGTCACTCATCCGGCGTCATTCCCGACCACGGAGAAACCCCCCTCCGCCCCCGACGGTTCCTCAGGGAGTGAACGAGTTTCCCGAGGGGGGTTCCCTGATGACCGCGCAGCCCGGTGGCTCCGCGCCCACGCCGACGGCGGGGCGGCCGGTGCCGGCCTGGAGCGAGTGGCTCGGCACGGTCGTCCGGCTCGGCCTCGCGGTGGTCTGGGGGTGGGCCGGGCTGGCGAAGATCTCCGACCCGGCGGAGGCCGCGCAGGCCGTCCGGGCCTACGAGATCCTCCCCGAGGGCCTGGTCAAGCCGATCGGCTACGGCCTGCCGTTCCTGGAGCTGGCGCTGGCCCTGCTGCTGGTGGTGGGCCTCGGCGTCCGGCTGGTGGCCGGGGTCTCCGCGCTCCTGCTGCTGGCGTTCATCGCCGGGATCGCCTCCGCCTGGGCGCGCGGCATCTCGATCGACTGCGGCTGCTTCGGCGGCGGCGGGCACGTCGACGCGTCCCAGACGGAGTACCTCCAGGAGATCCTGCGCGACACCGGGTTCCTGCTGCTGGCCGGGTGGCTGCTGTGGCGGCCCCGCACCCGGCTGTCGGCGGACGGCTGGCTGGCGAGCTGACCCCCACATCCCTGCACCCCGACGAAGGCCCCGACCGTGGATGTCAACGCAATGAGCGAGAAGAACCGAGAAGGCAAGCGCACCGCCCGTGAGCGGATGCTGGAGCAGCGGGCGGCCGACGAGGCCTCCTCCCGGCGCAAGAAGAAGCTGATCGTGGGCGGCTCCGTGCTCGCGGTGATCGCCGCCGCGGTGATCGTCGGCGTCGTGGTGCAGAACCAGCGCTCCAAGCCGGAGACGCCGGTCGCCGCCCCGGCCGGGACGATCGGCGACAAGAACCTGGTCATCCCGGTCGGCGCCGACAACGCGCCCTCCGTCCTCACCGTCTACGAGGACCCGCGCTGCCCCGCCTGCGGCACCTTCGAGCGCGAGTTCTCGTCGACCATCGACCAGCTGGAGGACGCCGGGAAGATCTACACGAACTACCACATCGTGTCGTTCATCGACCGGGCCGTGGCGGGCAAGGGCTCCCGGAACGGCGCCAACGCGCTGGGCTGCGCCCAGGACGCCGGGCACTTCCGGGACTTCCACGACGTGCTGTACCGCAACCAGCCGGACGAGACCAACGACGCCTTCGGTGACAAGGCCGTGCTGCTCGGCCTGGCCAAGCAGGTCAACGGCCTGGACACGCCCGCGTTCCAGTCCTGCGTCAAGGACAGCAGGTTCGGCGGCTGGGTGTCCGCGGTGCAGCAGGACTTCGACAAGTCCAGCTTCAAGTCCACGCCGACGGTGCTGCTCAACGGCCAGCCGGTCTACCCGAAGAACGGCAGCGAGGAGATCACCCCGGCGAACCTGGCGAAGTGGGTGGACGCCGCGAACCAGGGCAAGCAGCTGGGCACGGCGGGTTCGCACGGGCAGACCCCGGCGCCGACCGGCACCGCCTCGGAGGCCAACAACCCGTCGCCGACGGCCGGCTGAGCCCGCCGGGCCGGGGCCCCCCCCCCCCCGCCGGGGGGGGGGGGGCGGGCCGGGGGGGGGTGGTTTTGGCGCCCCGGGGGGGGGGGC
>NZ_JBHUAL010000401.1:0-2065 GCF_042789775.1 Kitasatospora sp. NPDC056800
CGCTCCGAGCGGCCGCCCGGACCGGCCCGGGGAGGGGCGGGGCGGATGACGGACGACGGCGGCAGAGCCGGCGCGGTCGGCGGCACGGTGGCGGCCGGCGGCATGTCCGTCGAACTCCCGCTCTGGAAGGCGATCTCCTACTTCCGGGTGCTGGCCCTGTGCTACGCGCTGCTGCGGTACTTCAACTCGTACCTGCACTTCCTGCACCCGGTGGCCGGCTGGATCTTCCTCGGCGCGCTGACCCTGTGGACCCTGGCCAGCACCCGGGCCTTCGCCAACCCGCAGCGCTGCACCCGGTTCGTCCTGGGCACCGACCTCGCCCTCGCCGTCACCGGCATCGTGATGAGCGGCATGACCGACTCCCCGGCCCGGATCAGCCACGGCGCGCCCACCCTGCCGACCATCTGGGCGGCCGGCACGGTGCTGGGCTTCGCCGCGAAGGGCGGCTGGCGCCCGGCGGCGGCCTCGGGCTCGGTGATCGGCGTCGCCAACATCCTCGGCCACGGCGGGCCGACCGGCGACAACATCCACAACATCGTGCTGCTGATGGTGGCCGGCTGCGCGATCGGCTACGTGATCGAGCTGGCCCGGGCCAGCGAGGCCACCCTCACCCGGGCGCTCCAGGTCGAGGCGGCCACCCGGGAGCGCGAGCGGCTCTCCCGGGACATCCACGACGGCGTGCTCCAGGTGCTCGCCCTGGTCCAGCGGCGCGGCGCGGAGCTGAGCGGTACGGGGCCGGGCGGCGGGACGGGCTCCGGTACGGACTTCGCCGAGCTCGGCCGGCTGGCCGGTGAACAGGAGCGCGCGCTGCGGGCCCTGATGACGGGCGGTCCGCTGCCGGAGCAGCGCGCGCCGCGCTCCGACGCCGCCGAGCCGCCGGACCCGGACGCCCTTCGCGACCTCACCGCGCTGCTGCGCCCGTACGCGGACGAGCGGATCACGCTCTCCGCCCCCGGCACCCCGGTGCCGCTGCCCGGTGCGGCGGCGGGCGAGCTCGCGGCGGCGGTCGGCGCCGCCGTCGACAACGTGCGCAAGCACGCGGGGGAGCGGGCCCGGGCCTGGATCCTGGTCGAGGACGAGCCGGAGGCCGTCACGGTCAGCATCCGCGACGACGGCCCCGGCTTCGCCCCCGGCCGGCTCGGCGAGGCGGAGCAGGCCGGCCGGCTCGGCGTCTCCCAGTCCATCCGCGGTCGGCTGCTGGACCTCGGCGGCACGGCCGAGCTGTACTCGGCGCCCGGGGAGGGCGTCGAGGTCGAACTGCGCGTCCCGAGGAAGGCCACTCCATGACCGACCAGCCGACCGCCGACCGGCCGGTGCGGGTGATGGTGGTGGACGACCACCCGATGTGGCGGGACGCCGTCTCGCGCGACCTCGCCGAGGCCGGACTGGACGTGGTGGCCACCGCGGGCGACGGCGAGGAGGCCGTGCGCCGGGCCCGTGCCTGCACGCCGCAGGTGGTCGTGCTGGACCTCAACCTGCCCAGCCTGTCCGGCGCGGAGGTGTGCCGCCAGGTTGTCGCGCACGACCCGGCGGTCCGGGTGCTGGTGCTGTCGGCCAGCGGCGAGCACCAGGACGTGCTGGAGGCGGTGAAGTCCGGCGCGACCGGCTACCTGGTGAAGTCGGCCGGGCGGGAGGAGCTGCTGGACGCGGTGCGCCGCACGGCCGTCGGCGACGCGGTGTTCACCCCGGGCCTGGCCGGCCTGGTGCTCGGCGAGTTCCGCCGGCTGGCCGCCGAGCCGGCCCCGGCCTCGGCACCGGCCGCCCCGCAGCTGACCGCCCGGGAGACGGAGGTGCTGCGGCTGGTGGCCAAGGGACTGTCGTACCGGCAGATAGCCGACCGGCTGGTGCTGTCGCACCGGACGGTGCAGAACCACGTGCAGAACACGCTCGGGAAGCTGCAGCTGCACAACCGGGTGGAGCTGGTCCGGTACGCCATCGAGCAGGGCCTGGACGACGAGATCTGAGCGCCGCCCGGCCCCGCGCCGCCGCCCCGTCGGACGGCGGCGCCCGGTGCGACGGCGCGGCCCGGTTCGACGGCGCGGCCCCGGGCGGGGCACATCCGCCC
>NZ_JBHUAL010000402.1:0-2060 GCF_042789775.1 Kitasatospora sp. NPDC056800
GCCCCGGACCTCCGTGGTCCGGGGCCGCCCCGGCTTCGTCCGACCCGGTGCCGCGCTGGTCCGCGGCGCTGCGAGGATGTGAGTTCAGGAAGTTCAGCCGACCAAAGCCGGTCGGCCGGGGCCGCGGGGGACTACACCTGGATGGCGCCCCGGGAGAAGCAAGGGAGGAAGAACGTCATGGTGGTCACGCTTGCCAAGGGTGGCAACGTCTCGCTCACCAAGGCCGCGCCGAACCTGACGCAGGTTCGGATCGGCCTCGGCTGGTCCGCCCGTTCAACCACGGGCGCCCCGTTCGACCTCGACGCGAGCGCCCTGATCTGCGGTGGCGGGCGAGTGCTCGGTGACGAGTACTTCGTCTTCTACAACAACCTCAAGAGCCCCGAGGGCTCGGTGGAGCACCAGGGCGACAACCTCACCGGCGGCGACGACACGGGTGACGACGAGGTGGTCGAGGTCAACCTGGACCTCGTCCCGGTGCAGGCCGACAAGGTGATCTTCGCGGTCTCGATCTACGAGGCCGAGGCGCGGCTCCAGAACTTCGGTCAGGTCCGCAACGCCTACATCCGGGTCGTCAACTCGGTCGACGGCCAGGAGATCGCCCGGTACGACCTGTCCGAGGACGCGTCCAGCGAGACCGCGATGATCTTCGGCGAGCTGTACCGCTACGCGGGCGAGTGGAAGTTCCGCGCAGTGGGCCAGGGGTACGCCTCCGGCCTGCGTGGCATCGCGCTCGACTTCGGCGTGAACGTACAGTAAGGGCGGAAATCGGACTTATCGCACCCGACCTGATCATGAGAACAGAGGGCAGTGCGGGGGTGGCCTGACCGGGCCCGGCCCGGTCAGGGCGTCTCGGGTACGAGGCCGACCCCGGCACGGCCAAAACCCGAAAGGTAGCCAACTTCCGTGTTCCTCCGCACATTCGGCTGGTCGCTCGCGATCACCGCCATCGGCCTGGTCGCGGCCGGACTGCTCTGGGGAGCCCAAGGCTTCGGCATCGTGCTGATCCTCTCCATCCTGGAGATCTCCCTGTCGTTCGACAACGCGGTGGTCAACGCCACGGTGTTGAAGCGGATGAACCCGTACTGGCAGAAGATCTTCCTGACCGTCGGTGTGCTCATCGCGGTCTTCGGCATGCGCCTGGTCTTCCCGCTGCTGGTCGTCGGCCTCACCGCGAAGCTCAACCCCACGACGGTCATCGACCTGGCGCTGCACTCCGACAAGACCCACGACGGCCTCACCTACGGCCAGTACCTGGAGGCGGCCAACCCGGCCATCGCGGCCTTCGGCGGCGTCTTCCTGCTGATGATCTTCCTCGACTTCATCCTCGGGGAGAAGGACTACAACTGGCTGTCCTGGATCGAGCGCCCGCTGGAGAAGGTCGGCAAGCTGGAGGCCTTCTCCACCGTCGTCGCCCTGGTCGCCCTGCTGCTGGCCTCCAACTTCTTCGCCGGGGAGCACGCGGAAACCGTTCTGCTCGCCGGCGTCCTCGGCCTGGTGACCTACCTCGCGGTCAACGGCCTCTCCTCGATCTTCGAGTCCGGCCTGGAGGCCGAGGAGGAGCGGGAGGAGGAGGCGGAGAAGTCCGGCAAGTCGATCATGCAGGTCGGCGGCAAGGCCGCGTTCTTCCTCTTCCTCTACCTGGAGGTCCTGGACGCCTCGTTCTCCTTCGACGGCGTGGTCGGCGCGTTCGCCATCTCCAGCGACATCTTCCAGATCACCCTGGGCCTCGGCATCGGCGCGATGTACATCCGCTCGCTGACCGTCTTCCTGGTCCGCAAGGGCACCCTGGACGACTACGTCTACCTGGAGCACGGCGCGCACTACGCGATCGGCGCGCTGGCGGCGATCCTGCTGGTCGGCATCAAGTTCCACATCCCGGAGATCGTCACCGGCCTGATCGGCGTCGCCTTCATCGGACTGGCACTCGGCTCGTCGATCCTGCGCAACCGGCGCGAGGGCGCCGGCGAGGACGAGGAACCGGAGCTGGTGGGCAGCGGCAAGTAGCCGCCCACGCGGTCCGCAGGACAAGCTGAAAGGCCGCCCCCGGGGTCTCCCGGGGG
>NZ_JBHUAL010000403.1:0-2043 GCF_042789775.1 Kitasatospora sp. NPDC056800
GCCCCGGTCCGGTCGGACCGGGGCCGCCGCCGATTTCGCGGGAGGCCGCTCGTGCGGTTAGACTCGTGAAACTGCTCGGCGAGGGATGCCGTGCGCCTGCTTGCCGGGTGCCCGCTCCGTGATCGACGCGCTGCCGGTGCCGGACTCCCGTCCACCGGCAGGCCGTTGCCGCCGAGTGACCCCCGAACGTACTGAGGGTGTGGTCCCGGCGGTTTTCGCATTGCCTGCACCCCCGCGCCATTTCCACGAGGAGTGCAGTCGTGTCCGAGATCCGTATTGCCGCTGAGACCCGTTCCGAGTTCGGCAAGGGTGCCGCCCGTCGCGCCCGCCGCGCCGGCTTCGTCCCCGGTGTCGTCTACGGCCACGGCCACGCCCCGGTTCACCTGAACCTGCCCGGCCACGACCTGATGATGGCCCTGAAGACCCCGAACGCCCTGCTGGTCGTCCCGATCGAGGGCAAGGACGAGTACGTCCTGCCGAAGGCCGTCCAGCGCGAGGCCATCAAGCGCACCATCGAGCACGTCGACCTGCTGCTGGTCAAGCGCGGCGAGAAGGTCACCGTCGAGATTCCGGTCCACACCGAGGGCGAGCTGGCCGCCGGCGGCAACCTGCTGGAGCACGTCCTGAACGCGCTCCCGATCGAGGCCGAGGCCACCCACCTGCCCGAGTCGGTCACCGTCTCGGTCGAGGGCCTGGAGGCCGGCGCGGCCATCCACGCCAAGGACATCGTCCTGCCGGCCGGCGTCACCCTGGCCGTCGACGCCGACGCCGTCGTGCTGCAGGTCATCGGCGCCCAGGCCGCCCCGGCCGAGGACGAGGCCGCCGAGGCCGAGGGCACCGAGGCCTGAGCCTCGCCCCGTTAGTCGGACCGCTGCCCCGGTCGCTCCCGTCGGAGCGCCCGGGGCAGCGGCGTGTCCGGGATGATGACGACGAGCGCGAAGGAGAGGAAGGACGGCATGGCGGACGAGTACGAGGGCCCGTGGCTGGTGGTCGGGCTGGGCAACCCCGGGGAGCAGTACGCCCGGAACCGGCACAACATCGGCTTCATGGTGGTGGACCTGCTGGCGCAGCGGATGGGTGCCAGGTTCAAGGCGCACAAGAGCCGGGCGCAGGTGGCCGAGGGACGGCTGGCGGGCAGGCGGGTGGTGCTGGCCAAGCCGATGTCCTTCATGAACCTCTCCGGCGGGCCGGTGACGGCGCTGCGCGACTTCTACAAGGCGCCGGCCTCGGCGCTGGTCGCCGTCCACGACGAGCTGGACATCGACTACGCGACGCTGCGGCTGAAGCTGGGCGGCGGCGACAACGGCCACAACGGGCTGAAGTCGATCACCAAGTCGCTGGGCCCGGACTACCACCGGGTGCGCTGCGGGATCGGCCGTCCGCCGGGCCGGATGGAGGTCGCGGACTTCGTGCTGAAGGACTTCTCCGCGACCGAGCGCAAGGAGCTGGAGTGGTTCGTGGACCGCTCGGCGGACGCGGTGGAGGCGCTGCTGTCCGAGGGGCTGGAGCGGGCCCAGGGGACGTACAACTCCTGAGCCTCCTGACCATCCGTCAGGACCCTGCGCGGGGTACGCAACGGTCGTACAACGCTTGGCCCGTCAAACCTGAATCGGTGTGAGAAACCTGTGCGGGATCGGATAGCGTCGGCCTGGTACGCGAACGAGTCCTGGGGAGTTCTCGATGCGGGAATTGCGTCCGGACCGCCGAGTGCGGTGGAGCCGGGGGGTCGAGCTGAGGCGGCTCGGCCGGCGGGTCGGTACGGCCGGTGCGCTGGGGGTGGCCGGCGTCCTGCTGTCGGGCGGTGCGGTGGCGCACGCGGAGCCGGTCGCCGAGTCGGACCCGGCGGTCTCCCCGGAGCCGGCGGCGGCGCAGTTCGGCCCGGTGCTCGGCGACTCGATGGGCCCCGACGCGGGGCTGCTGGCGGTCGGCGGCGGCCTGGTGGTGGCGGCCGGCGGCGCGGCGCTGTGGCTGAAGCGCAAGCGCGCGGGCGAGACCGCGGAGTAGGAACCTCACGGCCGAGGGCCGGTGTCCCCGACGGGACAC
>NZ_JBHUAL010000404.1:0-1972 GCF_042789775.1 Kitasatospora sp. NPDC056800
GCACCGACTCCCCTCGGTGGCCGGCGCCCCGGCCGTTTCGCCGTACGGAGACGCCGCTCAGTACCGCGAGCGCCGCTCAGCATGGGGAGCACCGCTCAGCGCGGGGAGCACCGCTCAGCGCTTGCGGAGCCAGTCGGCGAAGGCCGCCAGGCCCGGGCCCGGGTCGCGGCGGCCGAGGCCGATCCGGAACCGGTCGGCCGGGGTCGGGGTCAGCTCCGAGCGGAAGATCCCGGCGGGCAGCAGCAGCACGCCCGCCTGCTCGACCAGCGCGGTGCAGAACTCCTCCACGCCGTCCGGGCCCAGGTAGCGCGGGAAGGCCACGCAGCCGCCGTCCGGCGCGCGCCACTCGAAGAGGTCGGCGAACTCGGCGAAGAAGGCGTCGAACAGCGGCAGGTTCCCGGCGATGATCGCGCGGTTGCGGGCCAGGATGCGGTCGCGAGCGGTGATCGCGATCCGGGCCAGCACCTCGCTCGGCGCCGAGTTGCAGATCGTGGTGTAGTGCTTGGCCCGCTCCAGGCGCGAGCGCAGCTCCTGGTCCCGGCAGGCGATCCAGCCGATCCGCAGGCCAGGCAGGCCGAGCGACTTGGAGGTCACGTTGAGCGAGAGGGCCCGCTCGGAGAGGTCGGCGGCCTGCGGCAGGGCGCGGGCCGGGTCGCGCTCCAGGCCGCGGTAGACCTCGTCCGAGAACAGCCGGATGCCGCGCTCGTCGCAGAGCTCGGCCAGCCGGACGAAGTCGGCGGCGTCGATCACCGTGCCGGTCGGGTTGTTCGGGAAGTTGACCGACAGCACCCTGGTGTTCGGCCGCAGCGCCGCCTCGACCGCGTCCAGGTCCAGCGCCCAGTCCCGCTCCGGGTCCAGCGCGACGCCGGTGACCTCGCAGAGCGAGAGCGGGACGGTCTCGGCGGACTGGTAGTTCGGGGTCAGCACCACCGCGTGGTCGCCCGGTTCGAGCAGGACCTGCATGGCGAGGTTGAGCCCCTCCTGGGCGCCGCCGAAGCAGATCACGTCGTCCTCGCCGACCCGCTCGTACATCCCGGCGACGGCGCGGCGCAGCCCGGGGTCGCCGAAGGTCTCGGTGTAGCCGAGGGCCAGGGTGTCCCAGGCCTCGCGGTCCTCGGGGCCCGCCAGGGCGAGCAGCTCGGCCATCGTCATGGTCTGCGCGTCGGAGGCGGTGAGGTGGTGGCGGGCGGTGAACTCCCAGCGCGAGAAGTGGGTTTCGAGCCGGAAGTCGGGGAGCCGGGTCACTGGTGGTCCTCCTCGCCGGGGCCCGCGGGGTGCTGCTTGAGCTCGGCGAGCAGGCTGTAGGCGCTGGAGCGGGAGATCCGCAGCGCGGTGGCGACGACGGGGACGGCGCGCCGGACGGCGAACACGCCCGCCCGGTCGAGTTCGCCCAGGACGGCGAGCCGGTCCTCGCGGGTGAAGCGCTCCAGCGGGCGGCCCTGGGCGCGGACGTACCCGCCGACCACGTCGTTGATCCGCTCGGTCCAGTCGCGCTCGAAGAGCGGTTCGGGGCGCGGCGCGGTGGGGGCGGCGAAGCCGGCCAGCAGGGCGGCGGCCTGCTCCAGCGGGCCGCGGTCGAGGTTGACGCAGAGCACCGCGGTGGGCTTCCCGTCGTCGTCGCGCAGTACGGCGCTGACGGAGGAGAGCCGGCGTCCGTCGGGCAGCAGCTTCGCGTACGGGCCGTAGACGTCGGGGGCGGAGGGGTCGATCCCGTCGAGTTCGCCGAGCAGTGACGGGTCGCCGGGGGCCCGGGGGGTCATCGGGTTCCAGACGGCGAGGACCCGGTCGGTGGCGGTGTCGTGCAACACGACCTCGGCGTACGGGCCGAGCAGCAGGGCCACCGCGCGGCAGACCGGGGACCAGGTCCGCACGCGGGGGTCGGGGTTTTCCGAGGACATGCCTGGACTGTACGTCCGGATCGGACACTTGGTCCAGAGCCTTTCGCGCCCCGGGCCCCGCCGGAGGGTTCCGG
>NZ_JBHUAL010000405.1:0-1944 GCF_042789775.1 Kitasatospora sp. NPDC056800
CTGGACCCTGGCCCCGGGCAACCCGGACAACCAGATCTGCTTCACCGTCTCCGGCACCACCGGGTCGCTCTCCCTCCAACTGCCCGAGGTCTTCGGTATCCAGACCGCAGGTGGCCGCGCCGTCCGGGCCGGCCTCACCACCGGCACCACCCAGAAGACCCTCGACGTCCCCAAGGACGGCTTCCAACCGGTCGGCGAAGGCAACAACGGCGCCTCGACCAGCCTCGTCGAACTGACCGTCACCGGCTGACAGCCACCCGCGCATCCGTTCCTCACCGTCTGGGAATACACATATGCCTCGCAACTCCTCGCCCCGCTCCCTGCGGGCGGGTGTGCTGGTCGCGGCTGCGGCCGCCGGCACGCTGAGCACCTTCTCTCCGGCCGGCGCCGTGGTCGGCGACGCGGCTGCCGACAACACCTACACCGCCGCCACCCGCCTGGTGATCGGCGACAACCTGCGCGGCTGCACCGGCGCGCTGGTGGACCGCTACTGGGTGGTCACGGCCGCCTCGTGCTTCTCCGACGACCCGGCGCAGCCGCAGGCCCTGGTGGCCGGTGCGCCGAAGTGGAAGACGACCGTGACGGTGGGCGCCAAGTCGGCCGAGGTGGCCGAGCTGGTGCCGCGCGCCGACCGTGACCTCGTCATGGCCCGTCTCGCCACGCCCGTCGACGGCATAGCCCCGCTGCCGCTGGCGACCGCCGCCCCGACGGCCGGGCAGAGCCTGCGCGTTCCCGGTTTCGGCCGGACGAAGGACGAGTGGGTGCCGAACAAGCTCCACACCGGCGTGTTCAGCCTCGACAGCGTGAGCGCGACGGGCATCGGCACCACCGGCACCGGCGGCGCGGCGGTCTGCAAGGGGGACACCGGTGCTCCCGCCATCCGTGAGACGAACGGCAAGGCCGAGCTGGTGGCCGTGGCCTCCCGTTCCTGGCAGGGCGGCTGCCTGGGCACCCCGGCTACCGAGACCCGTACCGGCGCGTTCAGCTCCCGCGTCGACGACCTCGGCGACTGGGTGAAGGGCCTGCGTTCCCGCACGGCGGAGGTCAAGGCCGGCCTGCAGCTCCAGATCATCGACATCAACAACAGGATGTGGAACACCGTCGACGACTCCAGGGCCGGCGGCTGGATCGGCTCCTGGTCGCCCGTCAGCACAGTCTCGTTGACCGCCGTGGACAGCGTCGCCATCGGCGACACCGTGCACGTCTACGCCGTCGGTTCCGACGGCAAGGTCTACACCCACGACGGCAAGGTCGGTGGCGTGTGGACCCCGTGGGGCGAGGTCCCCGGCGGCGCCGGCGGTGCCCAGGGCGTCACCGCCGCGGTCCGCGGCAACACCGTCAGCCTCCAGATCATCGGCTCCGACGGTTCCCTCTACAGCACCAGCGTCGACTACGCCGCCGGCAGCTGGCGCGGAAACTGGGAGCAGGTCGGCACCAACAACCTGAAGTCCATCACCAGCGCCACCACCCCTGACGGCGTCGTCCACGTCTTCGCCGTCAACGAGGACCTTCGCGTTTACACCCGCGACAACCGGCCCGACGGCAGCTGGACCCCGTGGGGCGAGATCCCCGGCGGCGCCGTCGGCGTCCAGGGCATCACCGCCGCCGCCCGCGGCAACACCGTCGACCTCCAGATCATCGGCGGCGCCGGCGACCTGTTCACCACCTACGGCCACTACGACCTCGGCCACTGGGACCCGCAGTGGCAGAAGGTCAGCGACAACCGCCTGAAGGCCATCTCCAGCAGTGCCGAAGGCAACGTCGTCCACGTCGTCGCCGTCAACGAGGACACCAAGGTCTACACCCGCGACGCCGACTACAACGCCGGCAAGTGGACGCCGTGGACCGAGGTCCCCGGGGGTGCCTTCGGCGTGAAGGCGATCACCGCCGCCACCACCGGCTGACCCTGCACAGCACCGCACCGCGTCCCGCCGGACCGGCCGC
>NZ_JBHUAL010000406.1:0-1907 GCF_042789775.1 Kitasatospora sp. NPDC056800
TCCGTCACCGGCATCGGCATCAAGGACGCCGGCCGGGTCTTCTACGGCGGCATGCTGCTCAAGACCAGCGGCATGACCTACAAGCGCTACCGCACGGCCACCCTGACCGCCGCCAAGAGCCTCGACGCCACCTGCGCCTTCTTCAACCGCACCAAGGCCGCCTGGGACGCCGTCAGCGTCCCCGCCCAGAGCGGCGACCCGACCTGCACGCCGTCCGGCAACAACGACTTCTCGCTGTCGCTCGGCCCGGCGTCCGGCTCCGTCCAGCCCGGCGCCTCGACCTCGTCGACGGTGAGCACCGCCGTCACCTCCGGCACCGCGCAGACCGTCGGCCTCACCGCCTCCGGCCTCCCGGCGGGCGTCACCGCGAGCTTCAACCCCTCGTCGGTGCAGGCCGGTTCCTCCTCCACCCTGACCCTGTCCGCCTCCGCGGCGGCCGTGGCCGGGACCTACCAGATCACCGTCACCGGCACCGCCGGCGCCACCACCCACACCGCCCAGTACGGCCTGACGGTCGGCGGCGGGGGCAACCCCGGCGGGCCCGCGCCCGACATCGACGTCGCCAAGGTCCAGGCCCACCTGTCCCAGCTGAACACCATCGCCAACCAGAACGGCGGCCACCGTCGGGCGGGCAGCGCCGGGCACAGCCAGTCGATCGCGTACATCAAGGCCAAGCTGCAGGCGGCCGGCTACAACGTCACCGAGCAGACCTGCACCTCCTGCAGCTACCAGTCCAACAACCTGATCGCCGACTGGCCCGGCGGCCCGTCCGACCAGGTCACCATGTTCGGCGCCCACCTGGACAGCGTCTCGGCCGGCCCCGGCATCAACGACAACGGCTCCGGCTCGGCCGTCCTGCTGGAGAACGCGCTCGTGCTCGCCCAGCAGAACCCCAGCCTGACCCGGCACGTCCGGTTCGGCTGGTGGACCGGTGAGGAGCAGGGCCTCCAGGGCTCGCAGTCCTACGTCGGCCAGCTGAGCTCCGCCCAGCGCTCCGCGATCAAGGCGTACTACAACTTCGACATGGTCGGCTCGCCCAACGCCGGCTACTTCATCAACAACATCAACTCCGCGGCGTCGGCCCCGATGAAGGCCTACTGGGACTCGCTGAACCTCAAGCCGGAGGAGAACGTCGAGGGCCAGGGCCGCTCGGACGACTACTCCTTCCAGCAGGCCGGCATCCCGACCTCGGGCTACGCGGCCGGCGCCGACGCCACCAAGACCTCGGCGCAGGCGGCCAAGTGGGGCGGCACGGCGGGCCGTTCCTACGACTCCTGCTACCACTCGTCCTGCGACACCACCAGCAACGTCGACGCGACGGTGCTGAACCGCAACGCCGACGGCGTGGCGTACACCATCTGGAAGACCTCGGTCGGCGGCACCGCGCCCGCCAACGACTTCTCCCTCTCGGTGAACCCGACCACCGCCACCGTCAAGCCCGGTGACACCACCACGGCGACGGTCGCCACCTCGACCACCTCCGGCTCGGCCCAGACGGTCAACCTGACCGCCTCGGGCGCCCCGGCCGGCGTGACCGTCTCCTTCAACCCGTCCTCGGTGCAGTCCGGCGGCTCGGCGACGCTCACCGTCGCCACCGCCGCCTCGACCGCCACCGGCACCTACACCATCACCCTGACCGGGACCGGCTCGGCCACCCACAGCACCAGCTTCTCCCTGGTGGTGGGCAACGACTCGCCGAACCCGGGTGGCACCTGGACGCCCGGCACCACCTACCAGGCAGGCGACGTGGTGACCTACAACGGGGTCAGCTACCGCTGCCTCCAGGGCCACACCGCCCAGGTCGGCTGGGAGCCGCCGATCGTCCCGGCGCTCTGGCAGGCCGTGTGACCGGGGCGCGCTGACACCCGGTGAAGCCGCTGCGCCGCGGTCCGTCGAGGGGGACGGAC
>NZ_JBHUAL010000407.1:0-1903 GCF_042789775.1 Kitasatospora sp. NPDC056800
CGAGAGGACCTGCCCGGCACCGGCCGGCGTGCTGAAGCTGTCGAAGAACTCGACCAGGTGACCGGTGCCCCACAGGCGGTCGTTGATGAACGTCGCGGGCGAGGACATGCTGGTGCCCTTGTCGCCCTTCGACTCGCACTGCACGTACTGGCCGGCGGAGTCGACGGCGACGACCACGCCGTCGGTGTCCGACGAGGCGACGGGAGCGCGGACCCCGATCACCGCCTGGTACTGCGAAGCCTCGGAGCCCAGGCAGGAGGCCAGGATCCCGGCGACGGTCCCGGCGTCGATCGGGGTCGTCGTCGTGCTGGTGACGGTGGAGGCCGCCGGGGTGGCAGTCGCTCCGGTCGCGGCCGAGCCGCCGCCGGAGGCCGGGGCGGCCGGGGCGGCCGGCGCGGCCGGCGCGGCCGGCGCGGCGGCGGGCTTGCTCTGGGCCGTGGGGGTGGCCGTGGGGGTGCCGGTCGCGGCGGTGGCCATTCCCCCCGCGGTCGCGATGGCCGCGGCGGTGGCGGTGATGATCATGATCGGGCGGATACGCATGAATCCGTGTCCCTTCCTGCGGGCGTCCGGTTGATGCCCGCGCCCCTGTACGCCTCCCGACGCCCGACCGGTCGCACCCCGCGCATGTGATCCAGGTCATAGGCCGTCGATGTAACCCTGGGACGGCGCTCGTGCGTACAGGGCGGGAGGCTCCACCCAGGACGCACGGCTGACCCGCCGTGGCCGAGGAGTGCTCCCTCGCGCACCGCCCGTGCCGCGAGCTGACGGACAGCCCCGGAGGAGAGGCCCTTGATGACGCCACAGGAGTTCGACGCGTTCTACGCGGCGTCCTTCTCCCGCCTCACCGGGCAGCTCTACGCGATAACCGGCAACTGGTCCGAAGCCCAGGACGTGGTCCAGGAGGCCTTCATCCGCGCCTGGGACCGCAGGCGCACCTTCGACCCCGGCAACGCCCCGGAGGCATGGATCCGGACCACGGCCCGGCGGCTGGCCCACTCCCGCTGGCGGCGCCTCGCCCGGGGCCTGCACCTGGCCGGACACCACCACCGCCACGAACCGTCCACCGTCGAGCCGCCCACCGAGGAGCACCTGATGCTGGTCACCGCGCTCCGCGACCTACCCGAAGCACAGCGGATCGCCCTGGTCCTGCACCACATGTGCGACCTCTCCATCGAGCAGGTCTCCGCCGAGACCGGCGCCGGCATCAGCACCGTCAAGAGCCGCCTCGCCCGCGGCCGGACCGCGCTCGCGGCCAGACTCTCCGACCGGACCCCGACCAGCGAGGAAGGAAAGCTCCGTGTCTGACCCCGTCCACGACAGCCTCGACGACCGGCTGCGGCTGCTCGGCACGCAGATGCCGGCACCGACCCTGCCCGCTGCGGAGATCCGCAGACGCGCCGACCGGCGCCGCCACCGTCGACACGCCCTCGGCGCGACCGTGGCCTGCGCCGCGGCGGCCCTGTGCCTGACCCTCCCGTCCGTGCTGAACCCGCCGGGGCCACAACACCCACCGGCACCACAGCAGGGGCCGGCCGCCACAGGCACCCCCTCCGTGCCGGCCTCCCCCCACCCCCCGGCGGCTTTCACCGTCACCAGCACGACGACGACCCCGATCGAGGCCGGGGCCGTCGCCGGGATCCTGGGCTCGTGCCTGGGCTCCGAGGCGTCGCAGTACCAGGCGGTGATCGCGGTCCGCGCTCCCGTCGCCTCCTCGGACACCGACGGCGTGGTCGTCGCCGTCGACTCCGCCGGCCAGTACGCGCAGTGCGAGTCGAAGGGCCGGACCGGGCACAGCATCTCCCTCCCCCCGACGTTCATCAACGACCGTCTGTGGGGCGCCGGCCACCTGGTCGAGTTCTTCGACAGCTTCAACGCCCCGACCGGTGCCGGGCAGGTCCTCTCA
>NZ_JBHUAL010000408.1:0-1844 GCF_042789775.1 Kitasatospora sp. NPDC056800
GCCTTTTGGGGGGCGGGTGGGGGTGGGGGGGGGCGCGGGGGGGGGGGGGGGGTCGCGCGTTAAAATGTCACGCGGGGGGTCCGCCCCCCCTCACCGACGTCCGTACGCGGCGTCTCCGCCTGCCGGGGCGCTCTGCGCACCGCCCACGCCCGTCCGCGTGTCATCGCGGCCGCGGCCTCCCCGGCGGCACCGCTCCCCGTCCCCAGGGGTTCGGTGCCCGTCTTCGACCGGCCTCGGGGCCGGTGTCCTTCTTCTTCCCCTGCTCAGCGGGCGATCAGATCGGCGACGGCCTGGGCCTGGTTCGCCATCTGCTCCCACCCTCCGAAGAGCAGCACCAGCAGCACGGCGCACGGCAGGGCCATGGCCAACGCCACGGCGGGGTGCCGCGTGGGCTGCTCGGCGGACCCCGTCCGGAGGGAGGCCTGCCGACGGCGGCGGGGGGTTCCCGTGAGCTGCGGTGGCATGTCCTGGCTCCTGATCCGGTCGAGTTGGCGCGGTGGACGGCTTACCTCGGGGGACGAGCTCCCCGTCCACCGCTGAGCACAACGCTATTGGTCGGGGGCCCCTCCGGGCGTCATGCCGTCGTACTGTTCCTCGGACGTCCCGGAGGATGACGATCGGACTTGAGGCCTACTACCGCAGGGGGACAGCGGGCTCATCCGACCCCCGGGGGAACCCTGAGGGGCAACCCCGAGAGGCCCTCCGACGGCCCTGTGACCTGCAGGTCAGCGCAAGATCCGACAATCGCACGGTGGCTACGGGTGTTGCGTATCAGCACACCGCAGCGGGCAGTCCGTAAGCTGTGCCAGACAGAAACTGACGATGGCCCAACCGACGGGGCCTCACCCACCGGCTGACGGGGAACGAAACATGGCGATGATGCGGCTGAGGCGTGAGGACCCCCGCATCGTCGGGCCGTACCGCCTGCACCGGCGACTGGGCGCCGGCGGCATGGGCGTGGTCTACCTCGGCTCCGACCGCCGCGGACAGCGCGTCGCCCTCAAGCTGATCCGCGCCGAACTCGCCGAGGACCAGGAGTTCCGCACCCGCTTCGCCCGCGAGATCGCCGCCGCCTCCCGGATCCGGGGCGGCTGCACCGCGCGCGTGGTCGGCTCGGACATCGAGACCGAACGGCCCTGGCTCGCCACCGCGTACGTCCCCGGGCCCTCGCTGTACAAGCGGGTCGGCGACGAAGGACCGCTGAACTGGCCCGAGGCGGCCCGGATCGGGGCCGCGCTGGCCGACGGACTGGTCAAGGTGCACGAGGCCGGAGTGGTCCACCGGGACCTCAAGCCCTCCAACATCCTGCTCTCGCCCCGGGGCCCGCGGATCATCGACTTCGGCATCGCGTGGTCGCGCGGCGCCAGCACCCTCACCCACGTCGGCACCGCCGTCGGCTCCCCCGGCTTCCTCGCGCCCGAGCAGGTGCGCGGGGCCGCCGTCACCCCCGCCACCGACGTCTTCGCCTTCGGGGCCACCCTCGCGTACGCGCTCACCGGGGACACCCCGTTCGGCTCCGGGGCCTCCTCCGAAGTGATGCTGTACCGGGTCGTCCACGAGGAGCCCGACCTCGCCGCCGTACCGCCGCAACTGGCGCCGCTGATCCGGGCCTGCCTGGCCAAGGAACCCGCCGAACGGCCCGGGGCCGCCGCACTGCACGAGCGGCTCAGCGAACTGGCCGCGCGCGGGACCGCGGCCGGGGCCTCCGGCACCACCCGCGCGGCGCGAGCCGGCCGGGGCGGCCCCGCGCCGGTCCCCGCCCCGGCCCAGGCCCCGCAGGAGAACGGCCGGCCGGGCGTGCCCGCCCCCGGGCGCTCGCCCGAACCACCCGCCGCGGCCCGGGC
>NZ_JBHUAL010000409.1:0-1818 GCF_042789775.1 Kitasatospora sp. NPDC056800
ATCCCGCGGGGGGATCGCCCGGCACCTCTGCTGTTCACCCGATCGGGTGTGGAGCGGCTTGCCGGAGCACGGCGAGGAGAGAGGTTCCCGGGTGGATCTCGACTACGACCTTTCAGTACCCCACCGTGAAGCGGCGCTGGACGAAGCGCGGCAGCTCCGCCTCGTCGACCAGGGCGATCGCGGCGTCCTCCACCGATATGCGACTGCGTCCGTCCGCGTCCAGGACGAATTGGTCACCACCGGTCCGGAAACGGCCGGTACGCTCGCCGGGAGCGATGTCCTCGGCCGGGCTGAAGTAGGTCCACAGCCGATTCGAGGTTCGCAGGACGGTCAGGGCGTCCCGGTGGCCGCGCACGGCGGCCGCGTACTCCCGGGGCAGTCCGAGCGCGTCGAGGCTCTCATGGATCAGCTCGTCATGGTCGGCGCGCACCACGCCCGGTTCGACCTCCAGGCTTCCGGCACCGCCGATCACGAGCAGGCGCGTCCTGGGGTGGCTCTCCAGTGCCGTCAGCAGCGCGCGGGCGGCAGTCGCGTAGACCGTGGGGTCGGCGATGGAGCGACGGACGGTGTCGGCGAAGTCCTTGGCGGCGTTGCCCGGCTGGAATCCGCTGATCAGCACGTCCAGGCCGGGCAGCACGGCCGCGATGCTCGCCGCGTCGAGGACGTCGACGTCGGCCCAGGTGATGTTCTCGCGGGTCTCCTTGATCCGTGAAGTGTCCCGACCGAAGGCCGAGACCAGGTGTCCGCGCTGAAGCGCCTCGGTGACGACCCGGCTGCCGATGCCGCCAGTGGCGCCGATGACTCCGATGTGCATGGTTCTCCCCTCAACCCGCCTGCGAATACGGCGACATGACGGACCGTCGGTCGCCACGGCGAAAACTATACGGCGTGAAGTTTCGATACGCCAACCAATCTGGTGACACTGTAGAGTGTCCGCATGGCGGCTACCGGGACCACAGGACGACGCGAGCGGCTGCGCGCCGAGACGACGGCCGAAATCAAGAGCGTGGCATTGGCGCTGATGGCCTCAGGCGGCCCCGACGCCATCACGCTGCGGGCCATCGCCCGAGAGATGGGCATGACCGCCAACGCCATCTACGGCTACTTCGCCACCCGCGACGATCTGGTCACCACGCTCATCAACGACGTGTACACCGCGCTGGCCGACGCCGTGGACGCGGCCTGGGAGGCCGCCCCCGCCAAGGACCCGGCGGTCCGGATCCAGGCATGGGCCACCGCCTTCCGGAACTGGGCCGTCGCCAACCCCGAGGGCTTCCGCCTCGTCTACGGTGACCCGGTCCCCGGCTACCACGCCCCCGAGGGCGGCGCCGCCCCGGACGCCGCGCGCCGGGTGTGCACAGGACTCGCCGCACTCGCGGCGGCTGCCTGGCCCCACACCGAACACCTCTACCGAGACAGCACGTTCGAGTGGCCCGACTTCGACCCCGGGCTCCGCGACAAGGTGCGCGAGGCCTTCCCGGATCTGCCCCCCGCCGCCGTCGCACTCGCCCTGCGCATCTGGGGACACCTGCACGGCCTGGTGTCACTGGAGATCTACGGCCACCTCCACACTCAGATGGCCAGCCCGGACAAGCTCTTCCGCGAGGAACTGGCCCAGCTCGTCCGAGCACTGGGCATCCCTCACCAGGGCTGAGCGGCTCCGCCGCGCAGCCCGGATCGGGCTTGTCCCGCGGCCCGGTGAGGGTGAGGAGGAGCGGAACACCGGTTCAGGACCTCGTGCGGGTCGGGGGCCTCACACCTGTCCGCAGCCACCAACACCTGAAAGCAGTTGCGCGAGAAGTCGGCCTGGCCGACTTC
>NZ_JBHUAL010000410.1:0-1810 GCF_042789775.1 Kitasatospora sp. NPDC056800
ACGGACGCGGCAATGACATGACAGCCACACCCGGCATCCCTGGGTGCCCTGATCTTACGAATGACCAGAACGATCCCACGAAGAAAGGTATGGATGTCATGGCTCAGCAGATGGAACCGACGACCGGGCAGAAGGACACGGCCGAGGGCGGTCGCGCTCCCGAGTCGGCGCAGGAACAGCTCCTGTGCGGCCTCTTCGCCGAGGTCCTCGGGCTGCCGTCGGTGGGAGTCGATGACAACTTCTTCGCCCTGGGCGGCCATTCGGTCATCGCGACCCGGCTGATCAGCCGCATCCGCAGCACGCTCGGCGCGGAGCTCGGCATCCGGGACCTGTTCCGGAACCCGACCGTGGCCCGGGTGGCGGAGAAGCTGAAGGAGGGGCGGCCGGCGCGGCCGGCGTTGGTGGCGGGGGAGCGGCCGGAGGTGCTGCCGCTGTCGTTCGCGCAGCAGCGGCTGTGGTTCCTGGACCAGTTGGAGGGTGCGTCCGCGACGTACAACAGCCCGTTCGTGTTCCGGCTGCACGGGGCGGTGGACGTGGAGGCCCTCCGCGGGGCGATCGGTGACGTGGTCGGGCGGCACGAGGCGCTGCGGACGGTCTATCCGGCGGTCGACGGGCAGCCCCGCCAGGTGGTGCTGCCCGTCGGGGACGTCGAGGTGCCGTTCAGGGCCGAGCCGTGCATGGCGGAGGAGCTGGCGGAGCGGATCTCCGCCGAGGCCCTCGCCGCGTTCAACCTGTCCACCGGGCTGCCGTTGCGGGTGGTGCTGTTCACGGTCGCCGAGGGCGAGTCGGTGCTGGTGGTGACCTTGCACCACATCGCGAGTGACGGTTGGTCGATGGAGCCGTTGTGGGAGGGGGTGGCGTCGGCGTACCGGGCTCGGTTGGCCGGGGTTGCTCCGGAGTGGTCGCCGTTGCCGGTGCAGTACGCGGATTACACGCTGTGGCAGCAGGGTCTGTTGGGTGGGGTCCTGGATCAGCAACTCGCCTACTGGTCAGGGGTGTTGCGGGATGCGCCGCAGGAGGTGGCGCTGCCGTTGGATCGGCCTCGGTCGGGGGTGGCTTCGCGTGCGGGTGGTCTGGTGGAGTTCGGGCTGGATGCGGAGCTGCACGCGGAGTTGGAGGGGTTGGCGCGTCGGCACGGTGTGACGCTGTTCATGGTGCTGCACGCGGGTCTGGCGGCTTTGTTGTCGCGCCTGGGTGCGGGGACGGACATTCCGATCGGCACGGTGGTGGCGGGGCGTTCGGACGAGGCGTTGGACGAGCTGGTCGGGTTCTTCGTGAACACGCTGGTGTTGCGGACGGATGTGTCGGGTGCGCCGACCTTTGGTGAGTTGCTGGGCCGGGTCCGGGATACGGATCTGGCGGCGTTCACCCACCAGGATCTGCCGTTCGAGCGGCTGGTGGAGGAGCTGAACCCCGTCCGCTCGGCGTCGGTCCATCCGTTGTTCCAGGTGATGCTGGTCCTGCAGAACAACAGCGAGTGCAGTCTCCAACTCCCGGGCCTGGTCGTGGAGCCGGAGTGCTCTGTGGCTGCCCCGGCCCGGTTCGACCTCAACCTGAGCTTCTCCGAGCACCACGACGCCGCCAACAGGCCGGCTGGCATCCGGGCCGAACTGCGCTACGCCGCCGACCTCTTCGACCAAGGCACCGTCACCACCTTCGCGGAGCGCCTGCGCCGGGTGCTGGCCGCCATGGTCGCGGATCCGGACGGGTCGGTGGGGTCGGTTGAGGTGTTGGTGGGTGGCGAGCGTGAGTTGGTCGTGTCGGGGTGGGGTGGTGGTGGGGGTCCGGTGCCGGCGGGGACGGTGTCGGG
>NZ_JBHUAL010000411.1:0-1729 GCF_042789775.1 Kitasatospora sp. NPDC056800
GGCCGCTCCCCGTCGTCGGGGGAGCGGCCTGCGGCCGTTGTCGCGCTGTCGGGGTCAGTCCTTGCGGACCCGGGCGGGTTCGGCGGTCCTGGCGGGCTTCACGGGCTTCGTAGGGTTGGCGGGGTTGGCGGGTTCCGCGCGCTCTGCCGACGGCCGCCCGGCGAAATCGGGCAGCCACTCCAGCATCTCCGCGCGGAACGGCGCCTTGGCGCCCAGCTGGCAGAGCACCCCGATGGTGCTCAGCGTCACCCGGTGGATCAGCAGGTACGCGGGCGGCAGGTTCAGCTGCTTGCCCAGGTTGTAGGCGGGCGAGCGCGGGTCGGCGATCCGGGCCGCCTGGGCCCGCATCCAGGCCCGGGTGAAGTGGAAGTTCTCCACCGCGGCCGGCTCGATGATCGGCAGCAGGTAGTCCAGCACCGCGTCCGGGTCCAGCCGGACCGAGGGCTTCACGAAGCCCTCCTCGCGCAGCATCCGGAGCACGCCCGCCGCGTCCCCGGCCAGCGCCATCCGCAGCGAGGCCCCGATCGGGGCCGGCAGCCCGCCGGGCAGCCGGTCCACCGTGCCGAAGTCCAGCACGCCCAGCCGCCAGCCCGACACCGGGCCGTCGTCCTTCAGCAGCCGGAAGTTGCCCGGGTGCGGGTCCGCGTGCAGCAGGCCGGTCCGGGACGGGCCGGCGAACAGGAACCGGGCCAGCAGCTGCCCGGCGCGGTCGCGCTCCTCCTGGGTGCCGCCCGCGATCACCTCGGCCAGCGGGGTGCCGCCCATCCACTCGGTGACCAGCACCTGGTCGGCCTGGGCCACCACGCCCGGCACCACGATGTCCGGGTCGTCCGTGAACTCCTCGGCATGGCGGCGCTGGGCCTGCGCCTCCAGCTCGTAGTCCAGCTCCTCCGAGACGCGCTCGCGCAGCTCGGTGATCAGCGGCTTGATGTCCAGCCCGGGGATCAGCGGGCCCAGCAGCCAGGCCACCCGGCTCAGCTGCGAGAGGTCTGCGAGCAGCGCGTCCCCCGCACCCGGGTACTGCACCTTGACGGCGACCGTGCGGCCGTCGTGCCAGACCGCCTTGTGCACCTGTCCGATCGAGGCGGCGGCCGCGGGCCGGTCGTCGAACTTCCGGAACAGCCCGCGCCAGTCGTCACCGAGCCGCTGGGCGAGCGCGGTGTGCACCTTGGCGGCGGGCATCGGGGGAGCGGCGTCCTGCAGCTTGGTGAGCGCCGCCCGGTACGGCCCGGCGACCTCCTCGGGCAGCGCGGCCTCGAAGACGGACAGCACCTGCCCGAACTTCATCGCCCCGCCCTTGAGTTCGCCGAGGACCTTGAACAGCTGGTCCGCGGTGGCCTGTTGGAGCTCGGCGGTGACCACCTCGGCGGAGCGGCCGCCGATCCGCTTGCCCAGGCCGAGCGTGGCGCGACCGGCTATCCCCAGCGGCAGGGCGGCGAGCCGTGCCGTGCGGGTCACTGCCTTGCGCGGAAGATCGCTCACCCCGGGCCTCCATTCCCTGGCCCCCCGGTTCCGGACGGCCGACCATCTCTACGCCATTGTGCCCGCTCCCTGCTGCGTGCCCCTCGGAATTCCGTGGGGCGGGGCGGAGAGTGGCCTCCCTTTGCGGGGAGTTGGGCGGCTTGGTCCGGGGAGGGCGGGGGGTGGGGGCAGGTGGTTGCCGCGCAGGAAGTCGGCGCGGCCCGCGTACAGCGCGGGGGTTTTTTTGTGGTCGCGGGCCGCGTGCCCC
>NZ_JBHUAL010000412.1:0-1694 GCF_042789775.1 Kitasatospora sp. NPDC056800
ACCGTGGCGTGCGCGCCCCGGTCGCCCCTCCCGGCCGCGGCGGGCCCGGCCGCCGTCGGGGGGCCGGGCCCGCTGTCGTCCGGCCCGGCGGCCGCCGCGACCCTGCGCTCACAGCGAACAGTTCTGCGTGAGGGATTCTGCGGCCGGGCCTGCGCGTTAGGGTCCTTGGACAGCAACAATCACGACGTGATACCCGGAAGCTGTGCGACACCGCGACGGCCGTGGAGCGACCGTCCAAATCGACTGAGCAGGTGGCTAAGTGACGTTCCCGCAGATGCAGATGCCTGGCCCGATGGCACCGCACGCCGCCGCTGGTGACGTGCTCGGCGGCCTTGGCGACCAGGTCTACAACCGGTTGCTCAACGAGCGGATCATCTTCCTCGGCCAGGCGGTGGACGACGACATCGCCAACAAGATCACCGCGCAGCTGCTGCTGCTGGCCGCGGACCCGGAGAAGGACATCTTCCTCTACATCAACTCCCCGGGCGGCTCGATCTCGGCCGGCATGGCGATCTACGACACCATGCAGTACATCAAGAACGACGTCGTCACCATCGCGATGGGCATGGCGGCCTCGATGGGCCAGTTCCTGCTCACCGCGGGCGCCCCGGGCAAGCGCTTCTCGCTGCCGAACTCCACGATCCTGATGCACCAGCCCTCCGCGGGCCTCGGCGGTTCCGCCACCGACATCCGGATCCAGGCCGAGCAGCTGCTCCGCACCAAGAAGCGGATGTCCGAGCTGATCGCGCACCACAGCGGCCAGTCCTTCGAGCAGATCACCGCCGACTCCGACCGCGACCGCTGGTTCACCCCGGAGGAGGCCCTGGAGTACGGCCTCATCGACGCGATCATGCACAGCGCCGCGGACGTCCCCGGCGGCGGCGGCACGGGCGCTGCCTGAGCCTCGGCCCGGCCCGCGACACCACAGCCCCAACGCCTCGGAGGACAAGGACCCCCATGAACATCCCCAGCCTGTCGGCCGCCCAGGCCCGCGTCGAGGACATGCGCGCCGAGGGCCGCTACATCGTCCCGCGCTTCGTCGAGCGCACCACGCAGGGCATCCGCGAGTACGACCCGTACGCCAAGCTGTTCGAGGAGCGCATCATCTTCCTCGGCTCGCAGGTCGACGACGTCTCGGCGAACGACATCATGGCGCAGCTGCTGTGCCTGGAGTCGATGGACCCGGACCGCGAGATCCAGATGTACATCAACTCGCCCGGCGGCTCGTTCACGGCCCTGACGGCCATCTACGACACCATGCAGTACGTGAAGCCGGACATCACCACGGTCTGCATGGGCCAGGCGGCCTCCGCCGCGGCCGTGCTGCTCGCGGCCGGCACCCCCGGCAAGCGGATGGCGCTGCCGAACGCCCGGATCCTCATCCACCAGCCGTACACCGAGACCGGCCGCGGCCAGGTGTCCGACCTGGAGATCCAGGCCAAGGAGATCTTCCGGATGCGCGAGCAGCTGGAGGAGATGCTGTCCAAGCACTCCAACCGGACGGCGGAGCAGGTGCGCGAGGACATCGAGCGCGACAAGATCCTGACCGCCGAGGAGGCCGCCGAGTACGGCCTGATCGACCAGATCATCTCCACCCGCAAGACCTCGCTGACCTCCTGAGGTCGGCTCCCTCCGGCCCGCGAGCGGGTCGGCGGGGCCCGTCGGGGCGGGGGGGGGGCACCCGGGGGGCCCCC
>NZ_JBHUAL010000413.1:0-1604 GCF_042789775.1 Kitasatospora sp. NPDC056800
GCCCCGGAGCGAGTCGCTCCGGGGCCCGGCGGCAGTGGTTCACGAAGGAAGGGACCGTCAGTCGTCGCCGCGCAGGATCGCGATCAGCCGCAGCATCTCCATGTAGATCCAGACCAGCGACAGGGTCAGCCCGAAGGCGGCCCGCCAAGACTCCCGCTGCGGGGCGCCCTGGGCGATGGCCTCCTCGATCGCCGCGAAGTCCAGCGACAGGAAGAAGGCGCCCAGGCCGATGCCGACCAGACCGACCACGATGCCCAGCGGGCCGGAGCGCAGGCCCATGTCGGCGCCGAAGGCCATCGCGATCATGTTGACCATCATCAGCAGCACGAAGCCCAGGGCGATCGCGATGCCGATCCGCTGGTACCGGGCGGTGACCCGGATCCGGCCGCTCTTGTAGGCGAACAGCATCGCCCCGAAGACCGCCGCCGTGCCCAGCACCGCCTGGATCACGATGCCGTTCAGCATGGTGTTGAAGGCGTGCGAGACGGCGCCCATCGCGAAGCCCTGGAGGGCCGCGTAGGTCAGGATCAGCGGCGGGCTGACGCTGCGCTTGAACGAGACCACCAGGCCGACGACCATGGCCACCAGGCTGGCGGCGATCGCGAAGCCGAAGTTCTCGAACGGCAGCGCGAACCAGGCCACCGCGCCGGCGACGACCAGCGTCAGCAGCGTCATGGCGGTGCGGGCGACCACGTCGTCCAGCGTCATCCGCCCGGTGGCCGCCGGGCCCGCCGAGGGCCCGTTGTACAGCTCGTAGAGCTGCTCGTCGGTCATGGGCTGGCCCTGCGGCTGCTGCTGGGCGTAGGGCGTACCCGCGTAGGGGTTCTGGCCGTACTGGTTCTGGCCGTGCTGGGTCCCGGCCTGCGCGGTACCGAACCCCGCGTAGCCGGAGTCGCGGGTGAAGGACCCCTCCCGCGAGAAGACCGGGTTGCTGCTTCTCATTGCTCATTCCCTCCGTGGCGGCACTGCACCGCCCATGCACAAGGGTAATGGCTTGGCAAAAATTCCGGGATACGCCGCGAGGAGGATCCGGTGAACAACGACCGGCGGGGACGCCGTCGCGCCCCCGCCGGGTGATCGGTGCCCGGAGCCGGACTCGAACCGGCACGGCCTCGCGGCCAAGCAGTTTTAAGCTGCCCGTGTCTGCGTTCCACCATCCGGGCGTCTGTGGGACCCCCTGAGCCTAGTCTCCCGGATCACCCTTTCGCATGTTCCCAGCCCCGGAAGTTGTCATGTTTCCTTGCCATCTGACGAACTGTCCGGGATTCGGCCACGAAGGATATCCGTTCCGGCCACCCGTCCGCCTCAGGGTTCACGTCATACCGCAGGAGGAGGGGGTCGCCCGCCCCTACGCCCAGCGGTGGTAGGACCAACCGTCCGGCGGAGCGACGCAGAACCATGATCACGTCGCGGAGCATGGAGGTACAAGTCCGCGAGCACTAGGAGTCCCCGTGACCACGTCGACCGCAACCGCCGTCCGCACCGGCCTGGCGGCCGCCCGAGCCACCGGCCTGAACAAGGTCTACGGGGAGGGGGAGACCCGCGTCGTCGCCCTCGACAACGTCAGCGTCGTGTTCCCCCAGGGCGAGTTCACCGCCATCATG
>NZ_JBHUAL010000414.1:0-1573 GCF_042789775.1 Kitasatospora sp. NPDC056800
CGGTTCTCGACGCAGGTGAGGTTGAGGTCGAACTTGGCGGGTGGCGTCCCGAAGGACTCGGGCTGGGCGGTGAGGCCCGGGAGTTGGAGGGTGCCCTCGTCGTTGTTCTGCAGGACCAGGAGCACCTGGAACAGCGGGTGCCGGCCCAGCGAACGCACCGGGTTCAGCTCCTCCACCAGGCGCTCGAACGGCAGGTCCTGGTGGGTGAACGCCGCCAGGTCGGCGTCCCGGACCCGGTCCAGCAGTTCGCCGAAGGTCGGCTCCGCCGAGACGTCGGTCCGCAGGACCAGGGTGTTCACGAAGAACCCGACCAGGTCGTCCAGGGCCTCGTCCGAACGTCCGGCGACGACCGTGCCAATGGGGATGTCCGTGCCGGCGCCCAGGCGCGACAGCAGAGCCGCCAGAGCCGCGTGCAGGACCATGAACAGCGTCACGCCGTGCCGACGCGCCACCGCGTCCAGTTCGGCGTGCAGGCCGGGGCCGACGTGGAACTCCAGCAGCTCACCCTCGTGCGAGGCGGTGGCCGGTCGGGGCCGATCGAAGGGCAGGGCCACCTCCTGCGGCGAACCCCTCAACGCCTCGGACCAGTACGCGAGTTGCTGGTCCATGGTCGCGCCGAGCTCGTTGTGCTGCCAGAGCGTGTAGTCCGCGTACTGGACGGCCAGCGGCTCCCAGTCCGGGACGAGACCGGCCAGACGGGACCGGTAAGCCGAGGCAATACCCGACCAGAGCGGGCCCGAGGACCACCCGTCACTGGCGATGTGGTGCAGGGTCAGGACGAGGACGGATTCCCCTTCAGTGGCAGTGAACAGCACTACCCGCAAGGGAAGTTCGGTCGAGAGCTTGAAGGTGGTGAAGGCCTCGGCTTCGATCCGCTCGGCCAGCTCGCCGGCCGTGCACGGCTCGACCCTGAAGGGCACCTGGACGTCCTGGGCGGGCAGGACCAGCTGGCGGGGCTGGCCGTCGATCGCGGGGTAGACCGTCCGCAGCGCCTCGTGGCGGCCGACCACGTCACCGATCGCCCCGCGCAGGGCCTCGACGTCCACCGCGCCATGCAGGCGGAACGCGAACGGGCTGTTGTAGGTAGCAGAGGCACCCTCGAGCTGGTCCAGGAACCACAGCCGCTGCTGGGCGAACGACAGCGGCAGCACCTCCGGACGCTCACCCGCCACCAGCGCGGGACGGGCCGGACGGCCCTCCTTCAGCTTCTCCATCACCCCGACGACGGTCGGGTTACGGAAGAGGTCGCGGATGCCCAGCTCAGCGTTGAGGGTCGTGCGGATCCGGCTGATCAGGCGCGTCGCCAGGAGCGAATGGCCGCCCAGAGCGAAGAAGTTGTCGTCGATGCCTACCGACGGAACCCCGAGGACCTCGGCGAAGAACGCGCACAGGATCTCCTCCTGCGCCGTCCTCGGACCACGTTGCCCCTGCACCTCCACAGCCTCGACCGCGCCGGCCCGGGCCCGCTCCGCCCGACTGAGGAAGTACCGCTCCTGCTCAGGCGAGTCGAACACCTCCCAGCCGGACACCGGAACCTCCGGATCCCCGACCGCCACCCCGAGCAAGCGCACCA
>NZ_JBHUAL010000415.1:0-1560 GCF_042789775.1 Kitasatospora sp. NPDC056800
CCGGATCCGGTGCGGGGCCCCTCCTCGTGGCGTCGGCCTCGGGTCAGGCGCTCTTCTCCCGGCGCTCGCGCTTGATCATGTCGCGCGGCACCAGGGTGGGGATGGCGTGCTTGGAGACGACGTCCCCGGTGACCACCACGCGGGCGACGTCCTGGCGCGAGGGGACCTCGTACATCACGGACATCAGCACCTCCTCCATGATGGCCCGCAGCCCGCGCGCGCCGGTGCCGCGCAGGATCGCCTGGTCGGCGATCGCCTCCAGCGCGTCCCGGGAGAACTCCAGCTCCACGCCGTCCAGTTCGAACAGCTTGCGGTACTGCTTGACCAGCGCGTTGCGCGGCTCGGTGAGGATCTGGAGCAGCGCCTCGCGGTCCAGGTTGTGCACGCTGGTGATCACCGGCAGACGGCCGATGAACTCGGGGATCATGCCGAACTTCACCAGGTCCTCGGGCATCACCTGGCGGAAGTGGTCGCTGGCGTCCGACTCCCGCTTGGAGCGGATGTTGGCGCCGAAGCCGATGCCCTTGGCACCCGCGCGGCCCTCGATGATCCGCTCCAGGCCGGCGAACGCGCCGCCGACGATGAACAGCACGTTCGTGGTGTCGATCTGGATGAACTCCTGGTGCGGGTGCTTGCGCCCGCCCTGCGGCGGCACCGACGCGGTGGTGCCCTCCAGGATCTTCAGCAGGGCCTGCTGCACACCCTCGCCGGAGACGTCCCGGGTGATCGACGGGTTCTCGCTCTTGCGCGCGACCTTGTCGATCTCGTCGATGTAGATGATCCCGGTCTCGGCCTTCTTGACGTCGTAGTCGGCCGCCTGGATCAGCTTGAGCAGGATGTTCTCGACGTCCTCGCCGACATAGCCGGCCTCGGTCAGCGCGGTGGCGTCCGCGATCGCGAACGGCACGTTCAGCATCCGGGCCAGGGTCTGCGCCAGCAGCGTCTTGCCGGAGCCGGTGGGGCCCAGCAGCAGGATGTTGGACTTGGCCAGCTCGATGGCGTCCTCGCGGCCGTTGCCCCCGCTGCGGCCCGCCTCACCCGCCTGGACCCGCTTGTAGTGGTTGTAGACGGCGACCGACAGCGCCTTCTTGGCGAGGTCCTGGCCGACCACGTACTGGTCCAGGAACTCGTAGATCTCGCGCGGCTTCGGGAGCTCCTCGAAGCGCACCTCGGAGGTCTCGGCGAGTTCCTCCTCGATGATCTCGTTGCACAGGTCGATGCACTCGTCGCAGATGTACACGCCTGGGCCGGCGATCAGCTTCTTCACCTGCTTCTGCGACTTGCCGCAGAACGAGCACTTGAGCAGGTCGCCACCGTCTCCGATGCGTGCCACGAGGTGCTTCCCCTTCGCCAGGGGCCCCGCAGGGGTTCCGGGGCCTGGTGCTGTGGACCGTCAACGCCGACGGCGCTCGGTCTCGCTATCCGACGGTACTCTGCCGGGCCCGTGATTCCGTCCTCTTCGCCAGGTCTGCCCTACGCCCTGGGCGAATTGATACCGAACAGATGCCGTCGCACGGGCCCGCCGATGGGCCGGGGCGGGGTGCGCACCCGTGTGCGCAC
>NZ_JBHUAL010000416.1:0-1523 GCF_042789775.1 Kitasatospora sp. NPDC056800
GCACTGCGGTGCCGCCCCGCCGTTCGTGGTGCCGCGGGCGCGGGGTGGTGATGGCCCGAGCTGAACATCATTCATATGATGGCAAGTCAGTAACTATCAGCCGGTGCCACGATCCTCGGAGGGCGTCCCGGACCAGGGCGCGCCCAGGGGACCGGGCCGGCCCCCGGATCCGCTCCGGCCCCCTCGGGCTCGATTCAGGGAGAAGCATTGCGCGGCACCGTGCTCGCCGACCGCTACCGGCTGGTGGACTGGCTCGGCGGCGGGTCGATGGGCGACGTGTGGCTCGCCGAGGACGAGGTCCTGGGCCGCCGGGTGGCGGTCAAGGTGGTGAAGCCGGCCCTGCTGGACGAGCCTGGCTTCGCCGAGCGCTTCCACGCCGAGGCCCGCGTCATGGCCCGGCTGCGGCACCCGGGCATCGTCGGCGTGTACGACTACGGGCACAGCGGCGGCGACGGGGCCGGCGGCGACGGGCACGGCGACGGGCACGGCGGTGCGTACGGGCGGCGCCCGGTCGGCTACCTGGTGATGGAGCTGATCGACGGTCAGCCGCTGAGCGCCGTCCTGGAGCGGCGCGGAGCCCTGCCGGTGGCCGAGGCGCTGCGGCTGGCCCTCCAGGTGCTGGAGGCGCTGGAGGCCGCGCACGCGTCCGGGGTGGTCCACCAGGACATCAAACCCGCCAACCTGATGGTCAACGGCGACCGGACGGTGATCGCGGACTTCGGCATCGCCGGCCCCGCCTGCGACCCCCGGTTCACCGTACCCGGGGTGGTGCTGGGCACCGCCGCCTACCAGGCGCCGGAACAGGCCTCCACCGGGACGGTCACCGCCTCGGCGGACCTCTACGCGCTCGGCGTGGTCCTCTACGAGTGCCTCGCCGGTCGGCTCCCGTACGACGGGGAGACCGCCCTCGAACTGATCCTCAAGCACCTGGCGGAGCCCGTGCCGCCGCTGCCCGGGGACGTGCCCGCGCCGGTGCGGGCGGTGGTCGAGCGGGCGATGGCCAAGGACCCCGGCGAGCGCTGGCCCGACGCGGCGACGATGGCCGCGGCGCTGCGCCAGGCCCTCGCGGCGGGCGAGGCGGCGGTGTCGCCGTCGGGCCCGGAGCGGCCCGTCGCCCGGTCCGTCGCCCGGCGGATACCCCGGGCCGGGCGCCGCCTGCGGGCGCTGGCCGGGGTGACGGCACTGACGCTGCTCTGCGTGGCCGGGGCCGCCGGGGCGACGGTGGTACGGCCCGGCCGGGACGCCACGCCGCCCGGCGCCGCCGTCGCCGGGCCCGCGGCCGGGTCCGCGGTGGCAGGGGCCGCCGCCCTCGTCGAGGCCGGCCGCCCGCCCGCCGGACAGCCGTCCGCCCCCGCGCAGGCCCCCGTACCGTCGGGCGGACCGGGCACGGGCGAGAGCCCCGCGCCCGCCGCCGGGCCCGGACCGGCCACCGCCCCGCCGTACGCCACGTCCGCAGCCCCGCCGCCCGCGCCGGTCCCACGGGCGCCGGCAGCCCCGGGGCCCGCCGCCGCGGCGGGCCCGGG
>NZ_JBHUAL010000417.1:0-1470 GCF_042789775.1 Kitasatospora sp. NPDC056800
GGGAGTATCAGAATTTCGGTGGACACCCTGCTCAAGGGAGTCGCTGATGAGCTCGCGGACGGATCACTGGATTGGGTCGGCTTCGGATGGGAGGGTTTCGTCGGAGGCGGGGGTGGCCGATGCCTTGGACATGGGTCCGAGGAAGAACACCGGCGGGTCGGATGTGGTGGCGTCGGTCGCCGAGCTGGCGACCGAGCAGGCCAGGGCCGGCGGGATGCAGCTGCTGGGCGAGGGCGGACTGCTGCAGCAGCTGACCCGGCACCTGCTCCAGGAGGCGCTGGAAGCCGAGATGGACGAGCACCTGGCCGCCACCGCGGGGACGGGCCGCAGTGCCCGCAAGGGCGGCAACGCCCGCAACGGCTACCGCTCGAAGACGGTGATGACCGAGGCCGGCCCGGTCACCGTCGAGGTCCCGCGGGACCGGGCCGGGACCTTTGAGCCCAAGGTGGTACCGAGGCATTCGCGTCGCACCGAGGGACTGGACAACCTGGTCGTCTCGCTCACCGCGAAGGGCCTGACCTCGGGCGAGATCGTCGCTCACCTGGCCGAGGTCTACGGCATGACCACCAGCAAGGAGACCGTCTCCACGATCACCGACCGGGTCCTGGAGGGCATGGCCGACTGGCGAAGCCGTCCGTTGGACGAGGTCTACCCGGTCCTGTTCGTCGACGCCGTGAACATCAAGGTCCGCGACGGGCAGGTCGCCAACCGGCCCGTCTACGTGGTCCTGGGTGTCACGGCCGACGGCTACCGCGACATCCTGGGCCTGTGGACCACCGGCGGCGGCGAGGGCGCGAAGTACTGGCAGTCCGTCCTGACCGAGATCAGGAACAGAGGCGTCAAGGACTGCCTGATCCTGGTCTGCGACGGCCTGACCGGGCTGCCCGACGCCGTCGCCCAGGTCTGGCCGCAGACCGTGGTCCAGACATGCATCGTCCACCTGCTGCGGAACACTTTCCGCTACACCGCCAAGCGGGACTGGGCAGCGGTGGCCCGAGACCTCAAACCCGTCTACACCGCACCAGGCGAGGCCGCGGCCCTGGACCGCTTCGCCGAGTTCACGGCCGCTTGGGAGGCGAACTACCCGGCGGTGGTGCGACTGTGGGAGAGAGCCTGGCCCGAGATGGTCCCCTTCCTCGGCTTCGACACCGAGATCCGGAAGATCATCTGCACCACCAACGCCATCGAGAGCCTCAACTCCCGCTACCGCCGGGCCGCCAGCGCCTGCGGCCACTTCCCGAACGAGCAGGCCGCCCTGAAACGCCTCTACCTGGCCACCCTCGCCCTCGACCCCACCGGACGAGGCCGCCAACGCTGGAGCAACCGCTGGCTCGGAGCCCTGAACGCCTTCGACATCGCCTTCGACGGACGCCTGTCAGCCGGACGGGTGTGAGCCAACCGGCCCACACCCGACAACAAGATCAACACCTAGACCAAACGGGTGCCGTACACCGGAATCCTGATAGTCCC
>NZ_JBHUAL010000418.1:0-1468 GCF_042789775.1 Kitasatospora sp. NPDC056800
GAGGGTGATGCCGGTGATGTTGACCGTGCCGTTGTTGGTGACGGTGATCCGCCAGTACGCGGTGCCGTTCGGGGCGACGGTGGTGGTTTTCGCCCAGGGGCCGGCGCCGCCGTCACCGCAGTCGGCCGGGTTGGTGCTGGTGCAGACCTCCTTGTTGATCGTCAGCGACGGGACGTCGGCACTGGCTTCGGAGGGTGGTGTGGTGATGGGTGTTCCGCCGGGGCCGGGGAAGGAGGCGGTGACGGTGTTGGTCGTTAGCTTGGTGATGTCTGTCAGGTTGCAGAACACCTGATGGGACGCGCCTGCGGCGAGGTCGAAGGTGCCGGCGGCCGTGACGCACGAGGGTGTGACGGAGTCGACGAGGGTGATGCCGGTGATGTTGACCGTGCCGTTGTTGGTGACGGTGATCCGCCAGTACGCGGTGCCGTTCGGGGCGACGGTGGTGGTTTTCGCCCAGGGGCCGGGGCCGCCGTCACCGCAGTCGGCCGGGTTGGTGCTGGTGCAGACCTCCTTGTTGATCGTCAGCGACGGGACGTCGGCACTGGCTTCGGAGGGCGGTGTGGTGATGGGTGTGCCGCCGGGGCCGGGGAAGGAGGCGGTGACGGTGTTGGTCGTCAGCTTGGTGACGTCTGGCAGGTTGCAGAAGACCTGCTTCGACGCGCCTGCCGCCAAGTCGAACGACCCGGCGGCCGTCACGCAGGCTGGCGTCACGGAGTCGGTGAGGGTGATGCCGGTCAGGTTGACCGTGCCGTTGTTGGTGACGGTGATGCGCCAGTAGGCGGTGCCGTTCGGCGCGACGGTGGTGGTCTTCGCCCACGGGCCCGCGCCGCCCTCACCGCAGTCGGCGGCGCTGGCGGAGGTGCAGACCTCCTTGTTGATGGCCAAGGACGGAACGTCGACGCTCGCCTCGGAGGGCGGTGTGGTGATGGGTGTTCCGCCGGGGCCGGGGAAGGACGCCGTCACCGTGTTCGTCGTTGACTGCGTGACACCCGGCAGGTTGCAGAACACCTGATGGGAGGCGCCTGCCGCGAGGTCGAACGATCCGGCGGCTGTGACGCACGACGGCGTCACGGAGTCGGCGAGGGTGATGCCGGTGATGTTGACAGGGCCGTTGTTGGTCACCGTGATGCGCCAGTAGGCGGTGCCGTTCGGGGCGACGGTGGTGGTCTTCGCCCACGGTCCCGCGCCTCCGGTGCCGCAGTCGGCGGCGTTGGTCGAGGTGCAGACCTCCTTGTTGATGGCCAGCGAGGGGACGTCGACGCTCGCTTCGGAGGGCGGTGTGGTGATGGGTGTGCCGCCGGGTCCCGGGAACGAGGCCGTCACCGTGTTGGTGGTGGATTGCGTGACGCCTGTCAGGTTGCAGAAGACCTGCTTGGAGGCGCCTGCGGCGAGGTCGAAGGTGCCGGCGGCTGTGACGCACGAGGGTGTGACGGCGTCGGTGAGGGTGATGCCGGTGATGTTGACGGGG
>NZ_JBHUAL010000419.1:0-1455 GCF_042789775.1 Kitasatospora sp. NPDC056800
GTCCGGGCCTACGGTCCGGAGCGGGGTGCCTCAGTCCGTCGGTGGCCGCTCGGTCAGCTTCTGCTGCCGCCTGGCCTGCTTGGCGGCCTTGCGGTCGGCCTTGGTCATCGCGCCGGAATCCGTGCCGGCGGGGGCGTCGACGGCCGCCGGGGCGGCACCGGAGGGGCTCGCCGGTTGCGCCGGGGGCTCGGCCTTGGACTTGCGCAGGCTCTTGGCAACCCTCTCCAGGGTCCGTCCGATCTCCCGGAGGCGCTCCCACTCCGCGGGCTCGAAATCGCCCGTGTGGTCCTTCCGGTAGCGGCCCAGTTCCTGCGTGAACTGGGCCGCTTTCTTCAGGCCGTGGTGGATGAGCTCGTCGTTGTCCGCGTTCTCGGCCAGTACGTCCGCCAGTTCCCCCTCGGCGGTGATCTGCGAGTGGAGGGTCAGCAGGTCACGGGCGTCCCTCTGCCGCTTCTCCGCCAGGACCTCTCCCTCCTTCTCCTTGCGCATGGCGAAGGCGGTCACCTTGTCCGTGAACAGGCGCAGCGGCGCCACGACCGTCAGGGGGACCCGGGCGGAGCTCTCGTGCACCTGCATGTCCCGCGTCTCCGTGGGCACTTTGCCCAGCGTGACGCTGACCTCGGCCCCGCCGAACGTGCCCTTCACCGTCGTGCCGTTGGCGTCCGTGCCCGCTTCGTCCTGCAGCAGGGCTTCGAGGTACGCGACGACCTGCCGGCGCAGCTCCGGGTCCTGGCCCTCGGGGTCGGCGATGTGGAGCCGCAGATCGAGGTCCTGGACGGGCCGTGCGGCCTTCAGCGCGGCCACCCCGCCTCCGCCGCCGATGCTCAGGTGCAGCCCGCTGACACCCAGCCGGTCCTTGACGTCGTCGTTGATGACCCGTTCCAACGTGGCCGCGACGCCCAGCCGGAACTCGGATTCGGCGTCGGTCTCCGATCCGCCTTCGGCGCGCTGGACGGCGGCCGGAGGACGGGCCGGGACGTGGCCGACGGTGTGTCGGTGCTGTTCGGGCCGGGCCTGGGAGTGGCCGGTCTGGGATCGGCCGGTCTGGGATCGGCCGGTCTGGCGGAGCATCTGGACGACCGCGGCGTTGCCGACCGTGGCCTGGAGGCCGAGCAGCCGCGTGGGCGGGGCGGGGCTGGGCTTGCGGGCAGGGGTACGGCCGCCTGTCTCGGTGGCTCTGGTGGTCTCGTGATCGTGCAAGGAAGGCTCTCCACGGGCGCGGGGCGGTCGACTCCTCCTTGATACTGGGCGGGGGCGAACCAGTGCCAGGTACGGGCGGGCAGCAAAGGTTGCCCGGGCGGGCAACGCGCCGGTACGTGCGCGAACTCGCCTGCGGGGCGGGTGGCCACGACTCCGCCGGACAGTGGGCCCGGACCGCGTCCGGGGGGGGGGGGGGGCCCGGGGGGTGGCGGGGCGGGGGGGGGCGCCGGCGGGGGGGGGGGGTGGGGAGCGGGG
>NZ_JBHUAL010000420.1:0-1406 GCF_042789775.1 Kitasatospora sp. NPDC056800
GTCCTCCCCGCGAGCGCGGGGGTCAGCCGCGCTGCTCGACCACGTCCAGTCCATACCCGAGGTCCTCCCCGCGAGCGCGGGGGTCAGCCGGTGGCCGAGGAGACGATCGCCAGCCTGCGCAGGTCCTCCCTGCGAGCGCGGGGGTCAGCCGGTGAGGGAGCGCGAGGAGGAGGACCCGGACGAGTCCTCCCTGCGAGCGCGGGGGTCAGCCGCCTGGAGATCACCCACGCCACGGCCCCGACGCGTCCTCCCCGCAGGCGCGGGGGTCAGCCGGGGCCTTGCCGACCGCGCCCCGTACGAGCGACGTTCTCCCCGCGAGCGCGGGGGTCAGCCGGCGGCCGACGCCGCCCAGGCTTCCGTGGCCCGGTCCTCCCCGCGCCTGCGGGGGTCAGCCGGTGTGGCGGTCGCCAGCGAGAACCACACCGAAGTCCTCCGCGAGCGCGGGGGTCAGCCGGTGGCCGACGCGGGCGGCATCCTCGCCTCCGTGCCCTCCCTGCTTCTGTGGGGGTCGGCCGGTCAGGGTGTCGGCGGTGGTGTGAGCTGGCAGACGACGACGAGCTCCAGGCGGGGGACGACGTAGTAGGTGAGCAGGCCGCCGGCGACGTCGAGGTAGCGCATCGGCTCGCCGCTGCCCTGGTAGGAGGTTCCGTCCAGGTAGAGCGCTTCGGCGGCGCGGACGAGTTCGTCGGCCCGCCGTGCGACGGCGGTGAGGAAGTCGGCCGGGGAGCCGGCGGTGACGTGCTGCTCGTTGGGGAGGTACTCCCAGCTCCAGGTCACGCGTTCACCGCTGCGTAGGCGGCGCGGTAGAGCTCGGCGACGGTGGTGGCGTGCTCGCGGCACTCCTGGACGGTGCCGGCGTGGTTGGCGAGGTAGTTCGCCCGGTGCCAGGCCTGCGCGGTGGCCGGGTGCCGCTCGATCTCCACGACGGCGGCCCAGTGCGCGACGAACGAGCGGAGCGGCTGGACACTCCCGCTGGCGATGGCCTCGGCCATGGCCCCCGTCTGCCCGTCGATCATCTCCGGAAGACGGTCCGCGGCGACGACCGCCAGCGCCGCCTTCAGCGCGGCCGGGTTCCGCTCGGGCCGGGGGATCAGCTCGACTCCGTCATGGACGGGCTGACTCATGGCGACACTCCATCTCTCGTCTGCTGCGAGGCTACCCGCTCCGGAGTCCTCCCCACGAGCGTGGGGGTCAACCGCTCCTGGGCGGCGGCCGCACCTGGGGGCACTTCGGTCCCCCCGAACCAGCGGGAGATCGGTTCCTCTTCGGGGCCGGCCGTCGTGCAGTGCCGCAGCTCTCCGGAGTGACTCCTCCCCCTGCCTCGTCCTCGCCCACGCAGACCCAAGCACCACCCGGGCCTTCAACGGTGTCCGCGCAGAACGGTGTCGTGGCCCTCTGCCACGATG
>NZ_JBHUAL010000421.1:0-1390 GCF_042789775.1 Kitasatospora sp. NPDC056800
TCCATACCTTTCTTCGTGGGATCGTTCTGGTCATTCGTAAGATCAGGGCACCCAGGGATGCCGGGTGTGGCTGTCATGTCATTGCCGCGTCCGTGGCTGAGGGAGATTGGCCGCCCGGCATCCCGCGACGACTCGGCCGCTGATTGGGATGCGCGGAACAAGATCGCTCGTATGGACATGTCGGCGAGGTCGTCTGCTGGGACTGTGAACAGGCACGTCGAGCGAGGAGGATTGGATGCCCGAACTGTGGGCCGGGACGGATGCGGGCAAGGCCGAGCACCACTGCACGGCGATCGACACGGACGGGAAGACGGTGCTCTCCCGCCGGGTGCCGAACAACGAGGCCGAACTGCTGGAACTGCTCAGCGACGTCCTGGAGCTGGCCGACGGCAACCCGGTGACGTGGGCGGTGGACCTGAACGCGGGCGGCGCCGCGCTGTGGATCGCGCTCCTGGTCAACCACTCGCAGAAGCTGCTCTACATCCCCGGCCGGACCGTGCACCACGCCTCGGCCGCCTACCGGGGCAACGGGAAGACGGACGCCAAGGACGCCTTCGTCATCGCCGACACCGCCCGCATGCGCCGCGACCTGCAACCGCTGGACCAGGCCGGCGAGATCGCAGTCGATCTGAAGATCCTCACCGCCCGCCGCATGGACCTGTCCGCCGACCGCACCCGTGCCATCAACCGGCTGCGCGCCCAGATGCTGGAGTACTTCCCGGCCCTGGAACGGGCCTTCGACTACAGCGTCTCCAAGAGCGCCCTCGTGCTGCTGACGGGCTACCGGACGCCGGCCGCACTCCGGCGCATCGGTCGGGCCCGACTGGCGGCCTGGCTGAAGAGTCATGGCGTGCGCACCGCGCCCACGGCGAAGAGCACGGCCGAAGCCGCGGTCACGGCCGCCGAGGCCCAGTTCACCGCCGTTCCCGGGGAGAAGACCGCCGCCAGGATGGTCCACACCCTGGCCAGGGAGGTGATGTCCCTCGACCAGGAGATCGCCGAGCTCGAAGCCCTGATCGAGGGCCGGTTTCGCGAGCACCCCCACGCCGAGGTGATCACCAGCATGCCCGGCATCGGCGACATGCTCGGCGCCGAGTTCATCGCCGCCACCGGCGGCGACATGGCCGCCTTCGGCAGTCCCGACCGCCTCGCCGGGGTCGCCGGCCTCGCCCCCGTGCCCCGCGACTCCGGCAAGGTCAGCGGCAACCTCCGCCGGCCCCGCCGCTACAGCCGAAGACTCCTGCGGATGTTCTACCTCTCCGCCCAGGTCGCCGCTGTCCACTGCCCCGTCTCGAAGGCGTTCTACCGGCGCAAGCGCGACGAGGGCAAGTCCCACAAGCAGGCCGTCCTGGCCCTCGCCAGGCGCCGTCTCAACGTGCTCTGGGCCCTC
>NZ_JBHUAL010000422.1:0-1389 GCF_042789775.1 Kitasatospora sp. NPDC056800
CAGCACCCGAGCCGACCGCCGGGCGGCTCCGTTTCGGCGGCCCACCGGTGGCTCCAGGCGGTGAGCGGGCCGAGGGCGGTGACGAGGTCGGCGTCGAGCGGCGTGAGCCGGTAGGCGTCGTCGTGCGGGGCGAGCAGCCCGGCCTCGGTCAGCTCGGCGATGCGGGTGCTGAGCACGCTCGAGGACATCCGCTCGCACCGCCGCTGGAGATCACGGAAGCCCGCCGGGGCCTGGCTCAGCTCCCACAGGATGCGCGGCGTCCAGCGCCGGCCCAGCAAGTCGAGCGCGGCCATCACCGGGCGGCCCCACCCTCGCCCCGCAGGCCGGACTCACCCCCGAACAGCTCCGCGCGACCGCCGCCGCCGATCCCGATTCGGCAGGCGCCGCCTGGTCCCCCCGGCAGTTGGCCCTGCTCGCCGCCGTCGACGAGCTACACGACACCGCCTACCTCTCGCCAGCCGCCTGGGAGGCCCTACGCCCGCACTACGACGACGCCCAGTTCCTGGAACTCCTCGTCCTCACGGGCTGGTACCGCACCATCGCCTACCTCGCCAACGGCGTCGAGCTGGATGCGGAACCGTGGGCCGTACCGTTCCCCGGCACAGAGGAGGACGACTGAGCGGCTGCCCGGCCCGGCCCGGTCATCCCGGGCCGGGCCGCTGCCGCCGGCAGAGGAAGCAGTCGTACGACGTCCAAGAAATCGAACCATCCGACCTTGCCCACACCCGCTACTGGATGCCAGCCCCAGGTCAAGGGAATCTGTTACCCGCAGAACCTCGCCCAGTCATGCGAGCCTCGACCAACGCCGGAAGGGAAGTCGTCACCATGGGATTCGGTCTTGTCGTGCGCTTCGTCGCCCACAACACGGAAGCCGCTCGTGCCTTCGACCGGTTGGCAGAGAGGGCACTTGAGGGCATCCGCGCCAAGGAGCCCGGCACTCTCGTGTACGTCAACCACGCCGTACCGGAGGAGCCCACCGTCCGCGTCTTCTATGAGCTCTATGCGGACCGCGAGGCTTTCGAGGAGCACGAACGACAGCCGCATGTCCAGGCCTTTCTGGACGAACGCGCCCAGTACCTCGCCTCCTTCGACGTCACGTTCCTGGAGGAGATCTCAGGTAAGGGCAGCCCGGGAGGCCGTTCATGAACTCGTCGTCATCGCAGGCCGAATCGCCCCGTCGGAGCTGGTGAAGCTCGCCAAACGCGCGAACGCCACGGGGTGATGGCGAAGTTCAGGCCGCCGGACGTCGCCGTATCAGCGCCGTCCGGCGGAACGAGTCATCGACTCCGGCAGCCCACTCAGCGAGTCGATCCGGAAGGTCGCCTGGTCGGCTGCGGGGTCGCGCCGTTGAGTCCAGCCCGCCGCGCTCGGTGGACGAGCGCGGCGGGC
>NZ_JBHUAL010000423.1:0-1387 GCF_042789775.1 Kitasatospora sp. NPDC056800
TCCCCCTGCCTCGTCCTCGCCCACGCAGACCCAAGCACCACCCGGGCCTTCAACGGTGTCCGCGCAGAACGGTGTCGTGGCCCTCTGCCACGATGGGCGCCGCTCCTTGACACCTCAACAGGCCGGCCCGCCTCGTGCTCCTCGGCAGGCTGGTCAAGAAATTGCAAAGCCGTCAGAACGGTGCAGGTCGCGAAGGGTCCTCCCCGCGAGCGCGGGGGTCAGCCGTCGATCCCGCACTTCTTGCACCGGGTGTACCCGTCCTCCCCGCGAGCGCGGGGGTCAGCCGGCCTGGAGGGCGGCGGCGGTCTTGGCGGCACGGTCCTCCCCGCGAGCGCGGGGGTCAGCCGGACACCGGCGATGGGCTACGCCTACTACACCGGTCCTCCCCGCGAGCGCGGGGGTCAGCCGGAGGCCCGCCAGGAGGCTGCCCGCCAGAACAAGTCCTCCCCGCGAGCGCGGGGGTCAGCCGGCCGCCACCGGCGCGGTCGGCTGGCGGGCGCTGTCCTCCCCGCGAGCGCGGGGGTCAGCCGCTCAGGCACGCCAGGCGGAGTACGACGAAGCAGTCCTCCCCGCGAGCGCGGGGGGCAGCCGTTCTCGGCCCGTGGCTACCGCCACGGTCATGGGTCCTCCCCGCGAGCGCGGCAGCCGCCGCCCTCGACGGCGGCCACACCGACCTGGCCGTCCTCCCCGCGAGCGCGGGGGTCAGCCGGCGCCGTGCGGTTCCAGGTCGGCGCGTGGAAGGTCCTCCCCGCGAGCGCGGGGGTCAGCCGGGGTTTGGCCGCATAAACCGCTGCATTATTCGGTTCTCCCCGCGAGCGCGGGGGTCAGCCGTTCATCGACGCCTTGACCCGCTTCACGTCGTGGTTCTCCCCGCGAGCGCGGGGGTCAGCCGGTGACGAGCCAGCTCCAGGTGGAGGGGCTCGTCGTTCTCCCCGCGAGCGCGGGGGTCAGCCGCCGCGGTGGCCCGTGCGCGGCTCCACGCCCGGGTTCTCCCCGCGAGCGCGGGGGTCAGCCAGACTCGTCCACGGCGGCAAACATGGCGCCAAGGTCCTCCCAGCGCCCGCAGGGAATCGGCTCGTCTTCGGGGCTGGCCATCGTGCGGTGCTGCGGCTCTCCGGGGCGAATCCTCCCCCGACCCCGTCCTCGCCCACACAGGCCCAAGCGCCACCCAGGCCTTCAGTGACGTCCACGGAGAGCAATGTCCTGGCCGTCTGCCACGATGAACGCTGCTCCTTGACACCTCAACAGGCCAGCCCGCCTTCGTGCTCCCTCGGCAGGCTGGTCAAGAAGTGGCAAAGCCGTCAGAACGGTGCAGGTCGCGAAGGGTTCTCCCCGCGAGCGCGGGGGTCAACTGGCGCGGGCCAGGGCAGGGCGAAGCGGTGAGGTG
>NZ_JBHUAL010000424.1:0-1350 GCF_042789775.1 Kitasatospora sp. NPDC056800
GGGCGGCCGGACGGCGCCCCCAGGGGCCGGGCGCCCCGCTCCCCCGGCCCGAGCCGACACCGGTCACCCGGCCGCTGCGGGCACGCCCGGACCGGCCGCAGACCCCGCCCCCGGCCCGGCCCGGGCCCCGCGACGCCCGTGACCCCCGCGACGCCCGCGAGCGGGTGCGTCCCCGGGACCGCCAGCACACCCCCGCCCCCGGCGGGCGGCCCGGCGCCGCGCGGCAACGGCTGCTCCGGCAGCGGCTGGTCGTCTTCGTCACCGTGACCATCGGGGTGGCGCTGGCCATCGCGGCGGCCCAGGGGTGCGAGAACCGGGACAATCGGAGCGTGCGGCCACCGGCCGCGGTGGTGACCAACACCGGCTCCGGCGGCGAGCAGGCCGTGCCCGGGACATCGGCGGACGTCGCGCCGCAGGCCTCGCCCACCCCCCTCCCGGCAGCGGCACGCGGCGGTACGGACGGCGGGCTGACGGCCCCCCAGGCGCCGCTGCCGGCCGTGGACTGGCCCAACCGCAGCTACCCCGACGGGGCCGGCGGGCCGGCCATCGCCCTGCAGAACGGGCACTCGGTCGGCGCCGGGCCCCAGGTCGCGCTGAGCGCGGTGCTGCCGGCCCGGTACAAGGGCCTGCCGGCCGCGGTGGTCGTCCTGCGACGGGTGGAGGGCTCGGCCCCGGTCGACCTCGTCCAGCTCTACACCTTCACCGGGGACGCCCCGGCCGCCACCACCTCCCGCACCTCGGTGGCGGACCCGCAGGCGACGGCCAGCTGGCGACTGGACGGCAGCACGGTCGTCCGCGAGGAACGCGCGGCCGCCACCGGCACCGTCACCTCCACCCGCTACGCCGTCCGCCCCGACGGCACCCTCGACGAATCCTGGACCGGCGCCGCCACCACCCCGCCCCCCGCCGCCGCCCCGGCCCCGCCCACCTCCCCCACCGGCTGAAGCCTCCGGGCCGGCTCCCGGTTGTGCGGCGGCCGCTGCGAAGGCATGCGCGGGCGGGGCACGGCGCGAGAAGTCGGAGGGGCCGACTTTCGGTGCAGGGCGGTCCCGGAAGGGCGCTGCGGGCCGGCAGGCGGGATAGCGGCCTCAGCGAAGCCAGTACGCGTGAGAAGTCGGGCAGGCCGACTTCCGGCGATGCGGCGGAGCCCGGCGAAGCGATGAGTGAGCTGGCCGCGGCGTGAGAAGTCGGGCGGGCCGACTTTTGGGGGTGGGGCCGTGGCTGCGGTGTCAGGGGCCGGGCAGCGCGCGGGAAGTCGGGGGGGGGGCGCAAACCCCCCCCCCGGGGGGGGGGAGGGGGGGTCGAAAAAAAAAAAAAAAAACCACCCCCCCAACAAAAAATTGATAAAAA
>NZ_JBHUAL010000425.1:0-1286 GCF_042789775.1 Kitasatospora sp. NPDC056800
CAGGGTGTTCACGAAGAACCCGACCAGGTCGTCCAGGGCCTCGTCCGAACGCCCGGCCACCACCGTGCCGATCGGGAGGTCCGTCCCCGCACCCAGGCGCGACAGCAGAGCCGCCAGGCCCGCATGCAGGACCATGAACAGCGTCACGCCGTGCCGACGCGCCAACGCATCCAACTCCGCGTGCAACTCGGGGCCGACATGGAACTCCAACAGCTCGCCCTCGTGCGACGCGGCGGCAGGACGGGATCGGTCGAAGGGCAGAGCCATCTCCTGCGGCAGCTCTCCCAGCGCGTTACGCCAGTACTTCAACTGCTCGTCGAGGATCTCGCCCAGCTGGTTGTGCTGCCAGAGCGTGTAGTCCGCGTACTGGACGGCCAGCGGCTCCCACTGCGGGACCAGGCCCGCCAGCCGGGACCGGTAGGCCGAGGCGATGCCCGACCAGAGCGGGCCCGAGGACCACCCATCACTGGCGATGTGGTGCAGGGTCAGGACCAGGACGGACTCGGTCGTGCCGAGAGTGAACAGGGCCACCCGCAGAGGGAGTTCAGCGGAGAGGCTGAAAGTGGCGAAGGCCTCGGCCTCGATCCGGCCGGCCACCTCCTCGGCCGTGCACGGCTCGACCCTGAACGGCACCTCGACCTCACCGGCCGGCAGGACCAGCTGGCGGGGCTGGCCGTCTATCGCGGGGTAGACCGTCCGCAGGGCCTCGTGGCGGCCGACCACGTCGCCGATCGCCCCGCGCAGGGCCTCGACGTCCACCGATCCGTGCAGGCGGAACGCGAACGGGCTGTTGTAGGTCGCGGAAGCGCCTTCGAGCTGGTCGAGGAACCACAGCCGCTGCTGGGCGAACGACAGCGGCAGCACCTCCGGACGCCCACCCGCCACCAACGCCGGACGCGCCGGACGGCCCTCCTTCAGCTTCTCCATCACCCCGACCACCGTCGGGTTACGGAACAGGTCGCGGATGCCCAGCTCTGCGTTCAACGTGGTACGGATGCGGCTGATCAGGCGCGTCGCCAGGAGCGAATGGCCGCCCAGAGCGAAGAAGTTGTCATCGATGCCTACCGACGGAACACCAAGGACCTCGGCGAAGAACGCGCAGAGGATCTCCTCCTGGGCCGTCCTCGGACCACGATGCCCCTGCACCTCCACAGCCTCGACCGCGCCGGCCCGGGCCCGCTCCGCCCGGCCGAGGAAGTACCGCTCCTGCTCAGGCGAGTCGAACACCTCCCAGCCGGACACCGGAACCTCCGGATCCCCGACCGCCACCCCGAGCAAGCGCACCA
>NZ_JBHUAL010000426.1:0-1251 GCF_042789775.1 Kitasatospora sp. NPDC056800
GTTAGAGCGCTTCCCTGATAAGGAAGAGGCCACAGGTTCAAGTCCTGTTAGGCCCACCTCCCCGAAGGGCCCGGAGTGATCCACTCCGGGCCCTTCGGCGTTTCCCGCCGCGCTGCCTCCGCGCGTCCGGCCGCGTGCCCGCCGCATTCCCGCCGCCGGGCCGGGAACCGCGCGCCCCTCCCGACGGTTCTCGGGGGAGGGACGGTGGAGGGTTGGTGACGGCATGGCGGTGTTCTGGGCGATGAGCATCCCCGGACTGGTCTGCGCCCTGGTGGTGCTGGCCGCGCTCGATCAACTGGCACTGCGGGCGCGCCGCGCCCGCTGGGTGCCCTGGCGGGGGACGGGCCGGGAGGGGCAGATCTCGGCCACCGGGTTCGAGCAGCTGCACGCGCAGTTCGCCGCGGGCAAGCAGCACGAGCTGGACGAACGTCGCAGCACCCTGATGCTGCGGGACGAGGAGGGCGAGGGGGCGCCGCCGCGGACCAGGGTGGACCTGGCGAACGGCACCGCCGTGGTGGTGGCGCCGGGCCGCCCGGCGGACGGGACGGCGGGCGGACCCGCGGACGGCTCGGCGGGCCGGGTCTGATCCGCGGGCGCGCGGGACGGTCCGGGCACGGTCGGACCGCCCGCCAGGAGGTGCGGCGTCAATCCTGGGACCGGACCGCCGGGTTGGCCGCACCGGTGGCTGGTCACGATTGGGACACCGGTGTGTATCATCGGCCGCAAGGGCAGTCTGGCACCCGGCCGCCCGTTCGCGCTCGAAACACAACTGGACTCGTCGGCCCGGTCAGTCCGGCCGGATCCGGCTCTTGAGTCCACCAACGCAAGAAGGACGAGGTCCCGCGGTGAAGAAGCTTCTCCTGGTCGCCCTGGTCGCCCTCGGCGGCTTCTTTGTCTACCGTCAGGTCCAGGCGGACCGCGCCGAGCAGGACCTGTGGACCGAGGCCACCGACCCGGTCCCGGCCGGTCGCTGAGCCCCCGGCGATCTGACGATCGACGAACTCCGGAGGCGCCCGTCGGCGCCTCCCGGGCCGGCCGGCCCGGTCGACGAACCGGACCGGCCGACCCCTTGGAACGGCACCGTTCCGGGGGGACGGCGCTGGGAATCGCGCCGGAAACCGGTACGCTAGTGCCCGCTGGCACGCGCGCGGTGCCGTCGAGGGGCATTAGCTCAGTTGGTAGAGCGCTGCCTTTGCAAGGCAGATGTCAGGAGTTCGAGTCTCCTATGCTCCACAGCCCACAGCAGTAGCC
>NZ_JBHUAL010000427.1:0-1225 GCF_042789775.1 Kitasatospora sp. NPDC056800
GCAAAGCCGTCAGAACGGTGCAGGTCGCGAAGGGTTCTCCCCGCGAGCGCGGGGGTCAACTGGCGCGGGCCAGGGCAGGGCGAAGCGGTGAGGTGTTCTCCCCGCGAGCGCGGGGGTCAACCGGAGGCGCTCCCCTTGAGCGTACGCAACACCCCGTTCTCCCCGCGAGCGCGGGGGTCAACCGTACACGTGGCGGGACTCGGTGCTCGCGGCCGGGTTCTCCCCGCGAGCGCGGGGGTCAACCGTCGGTGTGCTCCTGGGGGCCGTCGAAGAGCGGGTTCTCCCCGCGAGCGCGGGGGTCATCCGGCGTCGCCCTGGTCGCCACCGTCCGCGCCGAGGTGTTCTCCCCGCGAGCGCGGGGGTCAGCCGCGCATCCGGGACATCATCGGCACCGACCGCGAGTTCTCCCCGCGAGCGCGGGGGGCAGCCCCCGGGGCGGCGCGTCTCGCCGCCCCGGCGCTGGGTTCTCCCCGCGAGCGCGGGGGGCAGCCGTCACGGAGCAGATCGTCGTCACCAACTCCAGCGTCCTCCCCGCGAGCACGGGGGTCAGCCGGAGCCGGTGCCGGAGTGGAAGACGGCGCCGATGTCCTCCCCTCGAGCGCGGGGGTCAGCCGTTCCTCTTTGGACAGGCCCGCCTCGGCGCCCCGTCCTCCCCGCAGGCGCGGGGGTCAGCCGGTAGCGAGCTACGAAAACGTGACGCTGCTGATGTCCTCCCCGCGAGCGCGGGGGTCAGCCGCGCTCTGCCCTCACTTCCCAGCGCGCCGGGATGTCCTCCCCGCGAGCGCGGGGGTCAGCCGACGACGCGTGGTCGGCCGCTTTTGGGCTCGGCGTCCTCCCCACGCCCGCGGGGGTCAGCCGTTGGCGGAGGAGCGCGGCGTGAGTCAGCAGACGTCCTCCCCGCAGGTGCGGGGGTCAGCCGCAGGGGCTCTGCCCCGCGACCGAGAAGCGCCCGTCCTCCCCGCGCCCGCAGGCGTCAGCCGCGCACCGGGGCGCCGGGAGTGCTGGTCTGGCTGTCCTGCCCGCGAGCGCGGGGGCCAGCCGCTCCAGAACTGGGCGGACTATGTCTCTGGCCTGTCCTCCCCGCGGGCGCGGGGGCCAGCCGGCGTCGCCCTGGTCGCCACCCGTCCGCACCGAGGTCCTCCCCTGGGCCAGCGGGAGATCGGTTCGTCTTCGGGGCCGGCCGTCGTGCGGTGCCGCGGCTCTCCGGAGTGACTCCTCCCCCTGC
>NZ_JBHUAL010000428.1:0-1215 GCF_042789775.1 Kitasatospora sp. NPDC056800
GTCCCGCTGGCCGTCGTCACCGCCGTGGGGATCGCGGCCTGCGGCCCGACGAACGGCGAGGCGTCCGTCGCCGCCTCCGCTCCCGCCTCCACCCCGGCCGTCACCTCGTCGGCCACCCCCGGCGCGGGCGCCGTCCCGACCGTCCCCGCCCCGGCCGCGCCGACCACCGAGGCCGCGCCGACCACCCCCGCCCTGACCAACGCCGCCCCGGCCGCCGCTCCGGCCGCGCCCGTGGCCGCCAAGACCGAGGCCAAGACCGCCGCGAAGGCCCCGGCCGCGCCCGCCCCGGCCAAGCCCGCCGGCGGCATCGGGATCACCTTCAACGGCCTGCGCGCGGGCCAGAAGATCCAGGTGGGCGACCAGGTCTCCTTCTCGGTGACCTGGAAGAACAACGACGCCTCGGGCATCCGCGCGGTGGCGCCGGTGGTGGCCACCCAGCAGTTCGAGGGCGCGGAGTGCCGGCGGGTGCTCTCGATGGCGCAGGGCACCCTGGAGCGCAAGGACGCCACCGGCTGGAAGGCCATGCCCGCGCTGAGCCAGGGCGGCGGCATGGACTACGCGGGTACGGGCAACGACGCGGCCTTCGAGCTGGCCGCCGGCGAGAGCCGGACGGTCGAGTACCGGATGGTGCTCGACGCGGGCAACCAGCCGGGCAAGCTGTACGTCGAGGCGGACGCCGTGGTGCCGTCCACCTACAAGGTGCTGACCAAGGGCGTGGTGACCACGTCCGTCGTCGACTCGCACCGCCCGGTGGTGAACTCGGTCTCCAAGCCGACCCCGCTGGTCGTCGGCGGGACCCCGACCGAGTTCTCCTTCAAGGTCTCCTCGCCCGACGGCCCCGGCCTGCTGCGCCCGGCGGTGTACCTGTCCGTGCCCGCGAGCGAGGGCCTGACCGGGGAGGACGTCACGATCGAGGCGAAGGTTGGCGGCGAGTGGAAGTCCTTCGAGGCGACCGAGGACTGCAACGGGCGGATCGGGGTGGCGCCGGCCCAGCTGACCGGCGTGATGATGGGCAACCCGGCCGAGTACACCTTCCGGGTCGGCCTGAAGCGGACCGGTTCCACCAAGCCGGTGGAGATCGAGGTCGGCGGCGCCTCGGACGGCCACTACGGCGCCCCCACCACCCTGCGGCCCGCCGTCCGTCGCTGACACCGGCGGCCCGCACCGGAGCCGAAGGGCCCGGCCTCCCACTGCTCGGGAGGCCGGGCCCTTCAC
>NZ_JBHUAL010000429.1:0-1180 GCF_042789775.1 Kitasatospora sp. NPDC056800
CCGAGGTCCTCCCCTGGGCCAGCGGGAGATCGGTTCGTCTTCGGGGCCGGCCGTCGTGCGGTGCCGCGGCTCTCCGGAGTGACTCCTCCCCCTGCTCCGTCTTCGCCCACGCAGACCCAAGCACCACCCGGGCCTTCAACGGTGTCCGCGCAGAACGGTGTCGTGGCCCTCTGCCACGATGAACGCTGCTCCTTGACACCTCAACAGGCCGGCCCACCTCATACTCCTCGGCAGGCTGGTCAAGAAGCGGCAAAGCCGTCGGAACGGCGCAGGTCGCGAAGGGTCCTCCCCGCGAGTGCGGGGGTCAGCCGAGCGGCCGGAAGGTCGGCAACCTGACACCGATGTCCTCCCCGCGAGTGTGGGGGTCAGCCGTTCAGCGAGACGACGCTGCGGCTGGCGCGGATGTCCTCCCCGCAGGCGCGGGGGCCAGCCGAACAACGCCCGGATCGCCGACCTGTACCGGGGTCGCCGGTCGGTGGACTCTCTCCCGGCGGGGGATCCGGCCCGGCTATCGTGTGGGCATGACGTACCGGGTGCAGTACACCGTCGAGGCGAGGGCGACGTTCGATGCCCTGCCCGCTGACCGGCGCGACCTCCTGGCCCGCGCGCTCACCGTTCTCGCCCGCGATCCGTACCACAAGACGGCGACGGCGCCGCTCGGCCCGGACGAGCACCTGCGCAAGGCCTACGCCGCGCCCGGTGTCGTAGTGGAGTTCATGGTCGCCGACCATGTCCTGGTCGTCGTCGTACTCCAGATCTTCGACGAACTCCAATACCTGATCGACGAGGCCGACGCACGCTGAACAGCCCGCCGCCCACGGGACACGGGCCGGAACACCTCCCTTTCGTCCGCCCAGGGGCCATACCAGACATCGCCTGGGCATCCGACAGCGATCGCCATCATGGCCGTCTGCCACGACGGACGCTGCTCCTTGACACCTCGACGGGCCAGCCCGCCTTCGTGCTCCCTCGGCAGGCTGGTCAAGAAATGGCAAAGTCGTCAGAACGGTGCAGGTCGCGAAGGGTCCTCCCCGCAGGCGCGGGGGTCAGCCGGCGGCCAGCACGGTGCTCGCCGAGATGCTGGAGTCCTCCCCGCAGGCGCGGGGGTCAGCCGGCCCGCGACGAGGAGCGGCGCGGCCGCTGGGGGTCCTCCCCGCAGGCGCGGGGGTCAGCCGGCTGT
>NZ_JBHUAL010000430.1:0-1152 GCF_042789775.1 Kitasatospora sp. NPDC056800
GCCGGGACGCGCCAGCCGCGTCCCGGCCGCGGGCCCCAGCCATCCACGGACGGGCACCCGCCCGCGTCCCCGTCGCGGGCCGGCATCTGCCTGCGGGCCGGCGCCCGCCCGCGCCACCTGCGGGAAACCTCGGGACACCTCGGGAAACTCGGGACACCACCATGCCGACACCACCACGCCGCCCGGCCGCCCCCGGGCCCGCCCTGGGCCTGTGGGCGCTGCACGACCTCCACCTGCGCCACTACCTGGACTACGCCGCGCTGCTCCTGTCGCCCGCCGACGCGCCCCTGGCCGTCCGCGCCGCGTTCGAGGAGCTCGGCGGCCACTGGCTCGACGCCCTGGCCACCGCCAGCCCGGCCGCCTGCGCCTGGCAGGCGGTGCGCCGCCGCGTCTGCGCCCTGGCCGGCCCCCGGCCGCTCGGCCCGGTCGCCCACCTCACCGCCGCCCAGCAGGACGTCCTGCTGCTGCACCTGGTCCTCGACCTGTCCGCCGCCGAGATCGCCGCCCTCACCGGCACCGAGCCCGCCGCCGTCCACGTCCAGCTCCGCTCCCTGGCGGCCGCCCGCCGCTGAGCGGCCCCGCCCGGGGGTGCCCCCGCCGTGCGGCGCCCGGGACCGGGCCGGCGGGCCGGTCCGTACGGCCGGCGGCGCACCCGGACGTCACCGGTGCGTCGAAGAAGAGCGCCGCGAGAATTCCCGTTTCGGCCCGAGGCCTGTTACGGTCGTAGGAGTTGCAGTTTTGGTTCCCATGAACTCTGTGTGCGCCTGCTGATTCCCATCGCAGGCGTATTTTTTTTCTGAGATCCCGGCGGGTCATCAGTGCGGCGACGAGTAGCCCGCGCAGTGCGGTCTACAGCGCCTTAGAAGGAGAATTTCCCATGGCTTTCGGCACCGTGAAGTGGTTCAACGGGGAAAAGGGCTTCGGCTTCATCCAGCAGGAAGACGGCGGCCCGGACGTGTTCGCCCACTACTCGAACATCAACGCCTCGGGCTTCCGTGAGCTGCTCGAGGGCCAGAAGGTCGAGTACGACGTCACGCAGGGCCAGAAGGGCCTCCAGGCGGAGAACATCCGCCCCGTCGCTCTCTGACATTTCCCGCCGCACGATTCTCGAATCGTAGAGGGAACCGGGGCCCGTACCGCACAGGCGGTACG
>NZ_JBHUAL010000431.1:0-1142 GCF_042789775.1 Kitasatospora sp. NPDC056800
CGACACCGTTCTCCGCGGACACCGTTGAAGGCCCGGGTGACGCTTGGGTCTGCGTGGGCGAAGACGGAGCAGGGGGAGGAGCCACTCCGGAGACCCGCAGCACTGCACGACGGCCGGCCCCGAAGACGAACCGATCTCCCGCTGGCCCAGGGGAGGACCTCGGCGCGGACGGTGGCGACCAGGGCGACGCCGGCTGACCCCCGCGCTCGCGGGGAGGACCACTTGGTGACGGTACGGGGGTCCACTCCCAGCGGCTGACCCCCGCGCCTGAGGGGAGGACACGTCCACCGCGATCTCGGCGAGGGTGCTGGCCGGCTGACCCCGCGCCTGCGGGGAGGACAGCAGCCGCAGCGCGTCCCTGAGCGCACGGGACGGCTGACCCCCGCGCCTGCAGGGAGGACCGGTCGGCGACGTGGAAGCCGCTGCTCGGCTGCGGCTGACCCCCGCACCTGCAGGGAGGACTGCTCTGGAGGAGATCCCGTGACCACCATCACCGGCTGACCCCCGCACCTGCAGGGAGGACAGACGGCCGGCGTCGCCCGAGCGGACGGCCAGCTGGCTGACCCCCGCACCTGCAGGGAGGACCCCATGCGGATGCGGATCGAGCGCGTGACGGACGGCTGACCCCCGCACCTGCAGGGAGGACGCGATCCAGTGGGCCCAGCAGCGAGGGAAGACCGGCTGACCCCCGCACCCGCGGGGAGGACGCCGAGCTCCCGCTTGAACGTCCCGAGGGCGTCCGGCTGACCCCCGCACCCGCGGGGAGGACATCCTCAGCACCGCAGGACCGCCGGCACCGACCCCGAAGACGGACCAATCCCCCGCGGGCGCGGGGAGGACATGGCCGGGATCGACGACACACTGGCCTGGCTCGGCTGACCCCCGCGCCTGCGGGGAGGACTGGAGGTGGAAGCCGAGCGGGCCGTCCGAGGGGGGCTGACCCCCGCGCCTGCGGGGAGGACCAGCGGGGAGAAGTTGTCCGGTAGTCGGTCTCGGCTGACCCCCGCGCCTGCGGGGAGGACAAGCCGAAGCCGGAGCCGCCGGACGGAGTCGACGGCTGACCCCCGCGCCTGCGGGGAGGACCCTTCGCGACCTGCACCGTTCTAACGGCTTTGCCATTTCTTGACCAGCCTGCCGAGGAG
>NZ_JBHUAL010000432.1:0-1089 GCF_042789775.1 Kitasatospora sp. NPDC056800
GCCCCCGGCCGTGCGCCGGGGGCGGGCCCACGTGCGTCCGGCCGGACGGCCCCCCGGGTGGATTCACCCGGATCACCCGGCCAACCGGGTGAACACACCCGGGACTCCACCCGAAGGGCGCACGCCGCGCACCGGCGCTGCCACACTCCGGTGGCAGGCGGCCGCACGGTGGATGACGGTGGATCAGGCGCACCCCCCGCGAGTCCCCTTGTCCGGCACCGTGTCGGCAGTCGCGGTCCTGCGCGCCGGAAGGATCATCCTCATGCGTTCTGCACGCACGCTGCTCGCCGGGGCGGCCGTCGCCGCCGTCCTGACCGTCGGTACCCCCATCGCCTTCGCCGACGGTGCCGACCAGGGCAAGAACCTGACCTGGCAGGAGAAGCAGGAGAAGACCGAGAGGGCCTCCGACAACTCCAAGGGCAACGACGACAGGAAGGGCGGCGCCTCCGAGGAGCACAAGGGCTCCGACGATCGGAAGGGCGACGACGAACACAAGGGTTCCGACGAGCACAAGAGCGGTGACGAGCACAAGGGTTCCGACGAGCACAAGGGCGGCGAGGCCAGGGGGGACGAGGACCACAAGTCCCCGCACGGCGGCGTGCACACCGGTGGCGGCGGCCTGGCGCTGTCCGGCGGCGGGCTCGCCTCCGGCGCGGTGCTGCTGCTCGGCGGCCTCGGGGCGGGCGCGTACGCCCTGCGCCGCGGCCGCCGTGCCTCCGGCGCGGTCGCCTGACGCCGGGCACCCTGCTTCCGCCGCCTCCGGGCGCCCACCCGCACGGGGCGGGCGCACCGGGGGCGGCGGGCCGTCGCGGAACCGGTTGAGCGGAGGAGAGGAATGACGGGCGGTCCCGCCTCTGGAATGCCCCGGCTGCTGCGCGCGGGGATGGGCACGGCAGCGGTCGGGCTGCTGCTGATCTACAACTCGGTGGACACCCGGTCGGACGCGGGCGCGGAGGACGGCAGGCCCGCTCCCCCGGCGGCCGCCGCGCCGGCCGTCCCCGGGCCGGCGGGGGCCGCCGGCCCCCACCCCCCCCGCCCCCCCCCCCGCCCCCCGGCCCCCCCCCCCCCCCCGGGGCACGCCCACCCGCA
>NZ_JBHUAL010000433.1:0-1080 GCF_042789775.1 Kitasatospora sp. NPDC056800
CGGACGCGGCAATGACATGACAGCCACACCCGGCATCCCTGGGTGCCCTGATCTTACGAATGACCAGAACGATCCCACGAAGAAAGGTATGGAAGACCTGTGAGGACACCGTTCACTTCCCTGGGCCGGGGAGGGCCGCGGCGGCTCCCCGCCGCGCGCGCGGCCTTCGTGGTCCTGGCGGCCACGGCGAGTGCGTTCACCGCGCCGTTCCCCGCGGGGGCGGCCGACGCCTCGCGGGACGTCTCCCGGACGGTGCTGCAGAGCGGCCAGAAGGCATTCACACCGGGCGTCTACCTCTTCGTGGTCCCGGCCGGGGTGACCCGGATGACCGTGCGCGTCTGGGGCCGTGGCGGCACCGGAGCGGGCGGTGGCGGGGGTGGGGGAGGCGGTGGCGGTGGTGGTGGCGGAAGCTACCCGCCCCTGATCGCGAACCCGGTCGGTGGTGGTGGCGGCGGTGGAGGTGCGGGCGGCAGTGGCGGGGGCGCGGGTGGCAGTGGCGGCAGCGGCGGTTACACGGAGTGCACGACCGCCGTCACGGCGGGAGACAGGTTCGAGGTCTACGTGGCCGGGCCCGGCAGGCCGTCCGGGGGCGGCGGTGGAGGTGCGGGCGGCCTTGGAGGCGCGGCCGGCACCATCGCGACCAGCGGCCGGGCCGGCACCGCCGGCGCGGGCGGCGGCGGAGGAGGCGCCGACACCACCGGACCGATCACCGGCATCGCGGGGCTCAGCACGCGGGTCTTCGCGAAGCCCGGCGGCAACGGGAGCGCCGGGGGCTCCGGCTCCGGCGGCGGTGCGGGACAGGGCGGGGAGAACGGCAAGATCGGCGCGTCGGGGGGTGCGGGTGGTGCCGGAGGTGTGTCCGGCACCACCGGACGAGGGGGTGCGGGCGGCGGGTCGGCGTCCGCCTCCCCCATCACGCGCTGTTCGGGGACGCTGACGCAACTGCCCGGTAATCCCGGGACCGCCGGCCAGTCCGGTGCTGCGGGCGACGACGGCATCACCGGCGGCCAGGGTGTGGAGGGCAGCCCCGGTTCGGGCGAGCGCGGCGGTTCGGGCGGCGCCGGTGGAACCGGTTCCACC
>NZ_JBHUAL010000434.1:0-1079 GCF_042789775.1 Kitasatospora sp. NPDC056800
TCCGCGGAGACCACCACGGTGTGGGACACCCCGGGGGTGTTGTCCACGAAATTGGTGATCAGCCAGTTCAGGTTCTGTGCGGCCTGGCTCATCTGGTTCAACTCAACGCTCCTGGTGATCTGCGCCGTTGCCGTCGCTCCGGCCACCGAAACTATCGAATCCGGGCTGCTGGGCACCATGCTGGTGGCCCGCCTGGTTGGCGGCCTGCTCGGCCCCGGCGCGGCGGCCCTGCTGGATGCCGCGGCGCAGGTTGGTCAGTCGGCCGCGGACCTCCTCGGGGGCCCGGGAGACCTGCGGACCGGTCAGCGGCGAGGCCTCGGCGGTGCCGGAGACCAGGTTGGCCTGCGGGGTCCGCCGGGGCAGGCCCGACATGGTGACACCGCTGGTCGAGGGCTCGCGGATCTGCTCGGCGCGGCGCCAGCGCTCGTCGTTCGCGGACGGACGCCACGGCGCGTCGCCGGTGCCCGGCTGCGGCTGGCCCTGCGGCTGCTGCTGGTTCTGCTGCGGCTGGCCCTGCGACTGCTGCGGGGCCTGCTGCTGCGGAGCCGGCTGGGGAGCCCGCTGCTCGTCGGCCGACGGCTGGAACTCCGGTGCGGCGGTGCCGGGGCGGCGCGGCTGGTACGGCCGCGGCCGCGCCTGCTGCGAGCCGTCGGACTGCGGGAACCAGGGCTGCTCCTCGCCGCCCGGTCGGCCCGCGGCCTCGGACGGGCCGGTCGGCAGCGCCATCGGCTCCTGGTGCGGCAGCGGAAGCGGCTGCGGCTGCTGCGGGGCCTGCTCCTGGCGCACCGGCTCCGGACGCGGCGGGTTCGGCACGTTCGGCAGCACCGGCTCGACCAGGCCGAGGCCCAGCGGGTCGCGCGGATCGATCTGGCTGGCCTCGAAGCGCGGACGGGCGAACTGCTGGGTGCTCTCCACCGGCGCCGGCTCGGCCGACGGCAGCGGCTGGGGCTGCTGCGGGGCCTGCGGCGGCAGCTGCGGCTGGCGGTCGCGCTGCGGCGCGTCCGGGCCGGGGCGCTGCGGACCGCGCGGGCCCTGGGCGGCGGGCCGGCCGGGGGCGCCGGGGCCCTGCGGGGCCGGAC